>NZ_JCAQOZ010000041.1:0-137318 GCF_059567945.1 Paraburkholderia sp. BGA-UO-ETr-F12
AGAGAAACGAGATTATGAAGAACTTTCGCTACATCGTCAACAGGTTTTTATCACTTTCTCAACCCGCTCACGTCGCTCAAACCCTTGCCACGACTGGCTCTCCCGCTTCCCCGTGCCCCGGCGTCCGGAGCACGAAAGAGCGAGATTCTAGCGAGCCGGGCACCGCCTTGCAAGCGTTATTTTGATACGCATGAATTGCGCCGGAACTGGCGCAATAAAGAAGAATGATCGGCACAACAAGTGGCCTGCCAGGCCCACCTCAGGATCAGCCGAAAACCACCTCGTTCAGGCGGTCGCGCGCTTCTGCATCGCACGTTCGACAACGCCCAGATAATGATCCAGGTCCGGCGTCGCGCGGTTCTCTTCCTTGGCGCGATCGTCCCATTTGCGCAAACGCAAGGCATCTTGCGCATAGGGCTTCTGCAGGAACGCCTCGGCCTCTTCTTTACTGAAGATTCCGCCTTGCAGTTCCAGACTGCGCACCGAATCGGCGGAAAGCTGGCCGAAGTAAGCGTCGTCGATTGCGCAGAGGCAGCGCTTGGCGTCGACGTGCAGACGGATCGGTTCCAACACCGCATCCGACAACACCGGCCGTAAGAACGGCAGCGCGAAATACTGATGCAGATCGTCGATGCCCCGCTGCGTCGGCGTTTCGCCTTGTAAATTCAGCAGATGACCGAGGTCGTGCAAAAACGCCGCGGCAACGAGCTCATCGTCAGCGCCCCCCTCTTCCGCCAACGCGCCGCTTTGCAGCGCATGTTCAAGCTGCGTCACCGGCTCGCCGCTATAGGCGAGCTTGCCGTATTGCTCGAACAACGAGCGGATGTCGTTCAGACTCAATGCCACGCTCTTACTCCCACGGTAATGAAAAGGTCTTCAGATTGGTGAAGCTCTTCATCGCTTCCTGAACGCCTTCCTTATAGCCGAGCCCGGAATCCTTGATGCCACCGAACGGCGTCAACTCGATCCGATAACCCGGCACTTCCCACACGTTGACTGTTCCCACACGCAATTCATTGATGAAGCGCGTAATCGCGTCCTGCCGGTTCGTGCACACCCCGGACGACAAGCCGAACGGCGTGCCGTTGCTGATACGAATAGCGTCGTCGAGCGTATCGAACGTGATGATCGGCGACACCGGCCCGAATGTTTCCTCGCGCACCAGCGTCATCGACGGATCGACGCCGTCCAGCACGGTCGGCGAATAAAGCGCGCCGTCGCGCTGGTTGCCGATCCGCAAGCGCGCACCGGCCGCCACCGCTTCGTTCACACGCGATTCGAACAGCTGCGCGGCGGCGACGTCGATCACGGTGCCCATCTGATTGCTCGCGTCGAACGGATCGCCGTAGGTCCAAGCGCGCGTCTTCTCCACCACGAGATCGGTGAAGTCCGCCGCGATGCTCTTTTGCACCAGCATCCGCTTGACCGCGGTACATCGTTGCCCGGAGTTTTTATACGAGCCCTGCACAGCAAGCGTCGCCGCACGCTCGAGATCGGCGTCTTCGAGCACGATCAGCGGATCGTTGCCGCCCAGCTCCAGTACGACGCGCCGGTAGGCCGCCTTCGCGGCGATATATTTGCCGATCGCCACGCCGCCCGTGAACGTCACGAGTTCGGCCAGAGGATGCGTGATCAGTTCGTCGGCGATTTCGCGCGGATCGCCGGTCAGCACCTGCAGCATGGGCGCCGGCAAACCCGCTTCATAAAGAATGTCCGCCAGATAGAACGCCGACAAAGGCACCTTCTCCGACGGCTTGAGCAGCACCCGATTATTCGTCGCGATCGCCGGCGCAATCTTGTGCGCGACCTGGTTCATCGGATGGTTGAACGGCGTGATCGCCACGATCACGCCCGCCAACGGCTCACGCTGCGAAAACACCCGGCGCTGTTTGCCATGCGGGGTGAGATCGCAGGAAAAACTCTGCCCATCGTCGCGCAAGGCCTCGATTGAGGCGAACTTCAGCACGTCGGCGACGCGGCCGATCTCGTAGCGCGAATCCTGCTTCGACAACCCCGACTCGAGCGAAATCAGATCCGAGGCTTCCTCGGTGCGCTCCCGCAGCAACACCGCGGCGCGTTCGAGAATCTGCGAGCGCTCGTAGCGGGTGAGCTTCGCCTGGTATGCGGCGGCGTATTCGAACGCCGCGCGCACGTCGTCGATGCTCGCCAAAGGGACTGTACCTACCCGCGTCCCGCTAAAAGGATCGAACACGTCGAGCGTGCGCGAGCGCGTCGCGCGCTCGCCCTTGAGCCGCAGCGCTTCGGCCCGGAATGCTGGATGGTCCCGCAGCACGGCGTTCATGATGCCTCCACGTGATTCAGGGCAACGTCGAAGATATCGAAGTTGCGCAGACGCTTGCCCGCTTTGACTGCGGCCAGTTCCTCGACGCGGCGATTGAACAGCAGCGGCACTTCCTGCTCGGAGATCCCGCCGTGCGAGCGCAACGGCACGGTCAGTCCGGACAGATCGTGCTCGTCGCGACGCGTGCCGAGCACCACATGCCGGGTGCTGACCACGACGATATCGCCCACGCGGTCGTTCGGCAGTTCGAAGCGCTCGCACGCCGCGCGATTGTCGAGCACGACTTCGATACCCGGCAAACCGCCGATCCGTTCGATCACCTGCGCGACGCTCACGTCGTGCGGCAGGTAAATCGTCGCAAATGAACCGAGCGCGCCGTGATGCACGACATACGGATCGGTAATCGGCAAGATCACGCGCGCTTTGCCGTGCCCAAGCCAATCGTCCAGCACGTCCTGCAGATAGATCACATTCGGCTCGCCGGTCTTTGGGTCGTGCTTGGCGTTCATGCCATGGTCGGCGGTCAGGCCGATCACCCAGCCGAGCGCATCGAGCCTCGCGAGGTAGCCATCCATCATTGCGTAGAACGCGTTCGCGCCTTCGGTGCCCGGTGCCCATTTGTGCTGGATGTAATCGGTGGTCGACAGATACATCAGGTCGAGCTTGCGGGTCTCAGCCAGCCGCACGCCGGCGGCGAACACGAATTCGGACAGGCCCGCGCTATAGACATCAGGCACCGGCAAGCCGACCAGATCGAGCACTTCGTCGATGCCGTTTTCTTCGCGCGTCACCTTGTCGGCTTTTTCCGCGGAGAAACAGATGCCCTTCAATTGCCAGCCGAGCAAACGGCGCAGCTTGTCTTTTGCAGTGACCACGGCAACCGCCGCGCCGGCGTCAGCAGCAGCGGCCAGCAAGGTCCCCGCGCGCAGATAAGCCGGGTCGTTCATCATCACTTCCGCGCCTTCGCCGCCGTTTGCGTCCGGATCCCAGAAGTAGTTGCCGCAAATACCGTGCACCGAGGGCGGCACGCCGCACACGATCGACAGGTTATTCGGGTTCGTGAACGACGGAATCACGCAATCGGCCTTGAAGGCCGCGCCGCCTTTGAGCATCTTGCCGATGAAAGGCGCGACGCCCGCCGCGACCGCTGCTTCGAGGTAATCGTATTCGCAGCCGTCGACGCACACCACGACGGTCGGTTGCTCGGGCAGCCGGTAGCCGCGGCCATTGACTTCAATCGTACGTTCGCTTGCGTTTTCCATCATTACCTTCCATCCGTTAAGAGCACGCGTGCTCCAGTCAATTCGTTGCAGCCGGCCTCAATCGTTCGATGCCGCCAAGGTCTGGACCGCGCCCAGCGGCCCCGCCGCCTCGCAAGCTTCACGCGCGCGCTGCAAGCCGCCGTTCACATGCGCGTGCATCAGCGCGGCGGCCTGCTCGGCGTCGCGCGAACCTAACGCGGTCAGGATCGCGCGATGCTCGGCGAGCGAGCGCTCCATCGCGTCCGCATGCACCACCAGCGCGGCGCGGCGAAACAGGCTCAACTCGCCCACCAGCCTTCGATACGTCTCATACAGCTTGCCGTTGCCCGATTCCGCCACGATCGCGTCGTGAAACGCCACGTTGGCGCGCGCGTAGGCATCGTGATCGTGGGCATCGAGCGCCGCGCGCATCGAGTCGAGCCACTCGCGCAATCCGGCAAGCTTGCGTGCGTCGATACGCGAAGCCAGCATCCGGCACGCCGCCTCTTCGAGCACCGCACGCACCGCATAAATCTCGTCCGCTTCCGCCAGCGACACCGTCCGCACGAACACGCCGCGGTTTTTCTCGGTACGCACGAGGCCCGCCTGCTCGAGCGCGCGGAACGCCTCCCGCACCGGCCCGCGCGAGACCTGCAAACGTGTGGCCCAATCGGCTTCGTTGAGCTTGTCGCCAGGCGCGAGCGCACCTTCGATGATGTGCCGTTCGATTTCGTCACGAACCAGCGCCGTCAGCGAATGCCTGCGCACGACATCGATCGGATCGACGGCAGCAGTTTGCATATATTCGGTCATTTTGACAAATTTCACCACACCGCTATGCGTTTGCGCGCCGCCGCCCGGCACGCGCACACAAACACAAGGATCAAAGGGTGCTCGTCAATCCACTCGACGGCGCGGCACACGCGCGGCAATCAGCAGCAGCGCGGCGAGCGAAACAATCAGCAGAATCAGCGACAAGGCGGAGGCCGGCAGGTAGTAACCGCGCTCCACCTGCCCGACCACGACGATCGGCACCGTCGCGAAGCCCGGCGGGTACACGGTAAGCGTGGCGCCGAGTTCACCGAGCGAAAGTGCGAAGCCGAGCGCGAGACTCGCGCGGATCGCCGGCACCAGTTGCGGCAGCACGACGCGGCGCAGCACCATCGAGGGCGGCGCCCCCAGACTGGCAGCCGCTTCGCGCAGAATGGTCAGCTCCGGACGCAGCGCAGCGGCCGCGCAGCGGTAACAGAACGGCAACACCAGCGCGAGCTGCACGAACACGACGATCGCCGCCGAGCTCGACAGGTCGAGCGGACGCTTGTGATACGCGATCAGCACGGCCAGCCCGAGCACCACGCTCGGCACGCCGTTGGGCATCATCGCGATGGTGTCGACCAGCGCGCCGAGACCGCGCCGGTCGCGGCCTTCGAGCGCCAGCGCCAGCCAGAGCCCGAGAATCGTGCCGAGCACGGCGACGCCCATGCCGACTTCGAGACTGGTCGTCAGCGCGTCGAAGTCGCTGGAGCCGAGCCGTTCGAACCAGCGCATGCTGAGACTGTCCGGCAGAATGGTGCCGGACCAGTGCCCGGCCACGCTCGAGAGCGCGACCACCAGCACCGGCAAGACGAACAGCCAGAAACACAGCAACGCGGCAAAACCGAGAAACAGACCGCCGAGCATGCGCACGGGCAGACTGCGGCGCACCGGCCGCGCCTTCTTATGCATGACCGGCAAAACGGTCGGGTCGAGTTCAACGGCCATGGCCCGCTCCTTTCACCTTGCGACGGTTGACCTGGCGGTACAACGCGTACAGGGACAAAGACATGATCAGCATCACCACCGCGCCGGCGGCGGCAGTGGGCAGATCGAGATCGACGGTCGCGGAGCTGTAGATCGCGACCGGCAGCGTGATCAAATGCGCGCTGCCGAGCACGAGCAGAATGCCGAACTCGTTCAGCGTCAGCAGAAAACACAGGATCGTGCCCGCGGCAATGCCCGGCCACGCGAGCGGCAGGATCACCTTGAACGCCACCATCCAGCCGCTTGCGCCTAGACTGCGGGCGGCTTCGATCAGACGCATGTCGAGCGTGGCGAACGAGGCCAGCGTGGGACGCACCACAAACGGCGCGTAGAACACCACTTCCGCGAGAATCACGCCGCCCACGCCGAACAGGAAATTGAGCGGCGGCGCTTCGAGATGGAACAGCTGCTGCAAGGCGATACTGACCGAGCCTTGCGAGCCATACAGAAAGATCAGCGTGAAGGCGACCAGAAACGACGGGAACGCGACGAACAATTCCAGGAAACGGGTGACCATGCGCGCGCCGGGAAACGGCTTGAAGAACAGCAACGCCGCGAGGCCAATGCCGAGCAGCGATGCAAGCCCGGCACTCACGAACAGAATCCACAACGTCGTGCCGACCACGCCGCTCGTTTCCGGATTGCTGAAAAACGTCGAGTAAGCCTGCAGGCTCAAACCGTGCGGTCCGGTGAAACTCAGCAACACCAGACGCACAAGCGGGTAGATCACCAGCGGCCCCAGCACTACGACTGCCAGGAACAGCAGGTGCCATTGCGCCGCGCGTTCGCGCCGCTTGACCGCCGCCGTGTGCGAGGCCGCGCTCGCGCTGCGGCGGGCGTCTGCAGCCGCGTTGAGCGGATTGGGGGTATCAGGGGTTGATAAGGACGACATCGTCAGCCTCATAACGCAGGGAAACACGCGCGCCCTTCTCCGGCATCATGCCTTGGCCGCGCTGCATGGTGACGAGCACCGGCTCGTTCGGCATCGCGTCCAGAACGACCGACACCGACAACACCGCGCCATACCATTCGACCGACGTAATCGCGCCGTGCAACTGCCCTTCGCCGAGCGGCGCGATACGCAGCGCTTCAGGACGCAGGCAGGCCACCCGCTCGCGCTCGTTGTAGCGCACGTCGTCCATGGGGAATGCGACCTGCGGCGGCAGCAGATTGGCCGCGCCCAGATAACGCGCGACGAACCCGTCGTTCGGCGTGTCGTACAACTGCTGCGGCGTGCCGAGTTGCGCGATGCGCCCTTCGCGCATCAGCAGCGTGCGGTCGGACAGCACCAGCGCGTCGTCCTGATCGTGCGTCACGCAGACGATCGTCAGATTCGGCAGACGCTCATGCAAGGCCTTCAACTCGGAACGCACCGAGGCGCGCAGATTGGCATCGAGCGCGGAAAGCGGTTCGTCGAGCAGCAACACGTCCGGCTCGATCACGAGCGCACGTGCCAGCGCCACACGCTGCTGCATGCCGCCCGACAATTGCGCGGGCATGTGATGCCCGGCGTCGCCCAGTTGCACGAGTTTCAACGCGTCTGCAACCCGCCGCGCGACATCTTTGGAAGGCGTGCGGCGCGCGCGCAATCCGAAAGCCACGTTGTCGAACACCGACAGATGCGGAAACAGCGCGTAACTCTGAAACAGCAGGCCGAGATTGCGCTTATGCGGCGGCACATGCGTCAGGTCGTGACCGGCAACGGTCAAGGTACCCGACAGTCCATCCGCTTCAATGAACCCGGCGATAAAGCGCAACAGCGTGGTCTTGCCGCAACCGCTGCGGCCGAGCACGGTGAGCAATTCGCCGCGCTCAATGGTCAGCGACAGATCGTCGAGCACGGTGCGCGAACCGAAGCGCACGGTCAGATGGTCGATCTGCACGCCGCCCGGCGTGTTCGAACGCGCGGCGTCGAGCGCGTCCGGTGTGGCGCCGAGCGCGCCTGGGTGAGCAAGACTGGCCGTATTCACCGGGTTCATCCTCCAACTGGATTAATGCTGATACGGCGCCCCGCACGCATGCGGGAAACGCCGCCTGATTCGACTACGAACCTGTCCTGCTTACTTCGGCTTGACGACTTCGAGTTGCTTGCCCGACGAGCCGATCACGTCGCTCTTCCAGCGTGCCGTCCAGTCAGCCTTCTTTGCCATCACCTGGGTCCAGTCCACCGGGATCAGGTGCACGCCCGCGATCGCTTTCTTGACGGCTTCGCCGTTCTTGCCGGCGAGCGGCACGTCGGTGCGGCCCGGGATACCGAAGATGTCCGGCACCTTGGCCTGCACGTCGGTCGACATCAGGTAGTCGATCAGCTTCTTGCCGGCTGCCTGATTCGGGCCGTTCTTGATCAGGCCGATCGCGTACGGCAACTGGAAGGTGGTCGGCTTGCCGTCGGCGCTGGCCGCGAGGAAGATCGGCTTGAGCGACAGACCGCCATTGGCGGCATCGTCCAGATCCATCTGCAGGTCGCCGTTGGCGAACGCGATTTCGTTACGCGAGAGCAGCACGTCGAGGTAGCCGGTACCCTTGGTGTGGAACTTGGCGCTCTCCTCGAGCTTCTTCAGATAGTCGAACGCCTTGTCTTCGCCCATCAGCGACGTGGTCAGGATGATCACGGCCATACCGTCGCCAGCCGTGGCCGGGTTCGAGTAGGCGATCTTGCCGGTGTAATCCGGGTGCAGCAGGTCGGCGAACGTCTTCGGCTGGTTCCTGGTGACGTCCGGGTTGATCGCGAACGAGAAATAGTTGTTCACGAAGGTCGCCCATGCACCGTTCGGCGCCTTGGCGATCGCCGGCACGTTCTTGTAGTTGGCGCTCTGATAAGCCTGCAGCAGGCCGGACTGATCGGCTTGCTGGATGAACGGCGGCAACGTGACGAGCACGTCGGCCTTCGGCTGGTCCTTCTCGATGGTGGCGCGGTTCACCACTTCACCGCTGCCTGCCGTGACGATGTTGACCTTCACACCTTCCTTCTTTTCGAAGGCCGGCAGCACATCCTTATAGAGGTTTTCGAGGCCGTCGGCGGTGTACAGCACCACGGCGTCAGCCGCGTGAGCCTGCATCGCCATGCCGCCGAATGCTGCCGCGGCGATCAGCGCCGGCAACAGTTTGCGTGCGAGGCCAGCCGTGGCGTGAAGGGAATTCGTCTTTGTCATGTCGCTCTCTCCGAAAGGCAAAAAACCAGACGGTCGGGATAACCCGATACCTGTTGTGATTGAACGGCGGTGCGCGCCGTGCCGCTTGCGTGTTGCCCGCAGCCAGTCGTCATGCAGTTTCGTACAGATTGCAGATTGCTGACAACTTTGCTGCTTCTTCTCCAGCCTGACCTACAGCCCACCTACGACACTCGCGCTGCCTGCCATGCCTGAACGGGCACGGCAAGGATTGCAGGTTTCCATGACAACGCCATGACTATTCTGTCGAATTCCAAAAATTGACACAATTCGCCAATAATATCCAAGTCGATCTTTTTTCGTCACCCGGTCCGGGCGACGGATATTCATCTGCTGACGGAGGCTTGTGTGATTCCTGGAAACGACCCGATCCTGCTGACCCCGGGGCCACTCTCCACCTCGCCGCAAACCCGCGAGGCCATGCTGCGCGACTGGGGTTCGTGGGACGCCGCGTTCAACCGCATGACTCACAGTGTGTGCGCCGAACTCGTGACGATCGCGCGAGGCGAAAACGACTATGTCTGCGTGCCGCTTCAAGGCAGCGGCACCTTCGCGGTCGAAGCGGCGCTCGGCACCCTCGTGCCGCGTCAAGGCTGCGTGCTGGTGCCGAACAACGGCGCGTATTGTGCCCGTCTGATCCGGATATTGCGGCGTATGGGAATTGCCTATGTCGAACTGGCGCTGCGCGAGGACGAGCCGGTCAGCGCGGCCGCCATCGAAGACGCCTTCAATCGCAATTCGCGTATCAGTCACGTCGCGCAGGTCCATCTGGAAACGAGCACCGGCTTGCTCAATCCACTTGACGATATCGCCGCGGTGTGTCAGCGGCACGGCAAAAGTCTGATCGTCGACGCCATGAGTTCATTCGGCGCGTTGCCGATCGATTTGCGGCGCGGCGGCATCGACGCACTGATTTCGGCAAGCGGCAAATGCCTGGAAGGCGTGCCGGGGATGGGTTTCGTGATTGTGCGGCGCAGCGTGCTGGAGCAGAGCGAGGGACGCTCGCCGTCGCTCGCGCTGGATTTACACGATCAATACGTCTATATGGAGAAGACCACGCAGTGGCGCTTCACGCCGCCCACTCACGTGGTCGCGGCTCTGCGTGAGGCGCTCGACCAGTTCGTCGCGCAAGGCGGACAAGCGGCGCGCGGTGCGCGCTACCAGCAGAACTACGCTGCACTGGTGAGCGACATGAAAACGCTCGGCTTCGAGCCGTTTCTGAAGTCCGAGGTGCAGGCGCCGGTGATCGTTACGTTTCACGCGCCGCGCGACCCCGCGTGGAATTTTCCGGACTTTTACGCTGCGGTGCGCGAGGCCGGCTACGTACTGTATCCGGGCAAACTCACGCAAGTGGAAACGTTCCGCGTCGGTTGCATCGGCGCGATCGATGCGAACGAACTGCATAACGCGGTGGCGGCGATCGACCGTACGCTGAAACGGCTTGGGATTCGCGTGAAGTGACGTGGAGTACCACGCAGCGCCTGATGCGCTGACGCGCATGAGGCTTTCGCTCTCATGCCCTCAGCGTGCCCGCGCTCAGGCGGCTCAGGCGGCTCAGGCGATCAGGCGATCAGGATTTGCGGCCCATGGGCGGTGATCGCCCTGCCGAGCGCCTTCTCCGGCGCCAGTTCGGTGACCAGATAACGGGCCGATTCGATGCCGTTGATGCGCACCGGCGTCACGCGCCCGAACTTCGAGTGGTCGGCGACAACCACCACAGTATCGGCAGCGGCAATCATGCGGCTGCGCACTTCGGCGGCCATGCGGCTGTAGTCGGTCAGGTAGCCGTCCGGCGAAATGCCGCCCGCGCCGATAAAGGCGAAGTCGGCGTGGTACTGCGTCAACTGGTGGACCGTGTCAAGGCCGAAAGTGGCGTCTTCGATATCCGACAGTTCGCCGCCGAGCAGCGTGACGCGATTGTCGTTGCGACGGCCGAGCAGCAGCGCGATACGCCAGTCGTTCGTATAGACCGACAGACGATGCCGGTCGAGCAAGGCTCGCGCCACCGCCTGGGTGGTACTGCCCGAATCGATGATTAGCGAGGCGCCGTCCGGCACGAACTCGGCCGCGCGCTCGCCGATCGCCCGCTTGGCGCCGGCATTGGCGGCTTCGCGCGTATCGAGGTCGGGCTCGCGCCGGTCGCTCGACAGCGCGCCGCCGTGGGTCGTGACAAGCAGACCGCGCCCGGCCAGTGCATTCAGATCGCGGCGGATCGTCTCGCGCGACACGTTCAGTTCACGCACCAGTTCAGCAACCGAGAGCGCGCCTGTTTTGGCGACTTGCGCCAGGATGTATTGGTGACGTTGTTCTGCGAGCATCTATTGAGGGCCGGAAGCCGGCACGCTTGGGTTTCGCCACGGGTGGAAGGCCGGCGTATTGTATTACGCGCGGCGCGGGGATGCTCCCCGTTGCGCGCTTACCTGCTAACCTGACTGGTCTCGCCGCGCGCCGACACCTGTCGATGTCGCATAGCAGTCCGTCAACCGAACGACCAATGCCGCCACTGTTTCGCCGCTTACTGCTGTTGTTCCACGCGTTGCGTTACGGCGCGCGCCTGATCTGGCTTGCCGCGCCGGCCGGGCACAAACTCCACTGGATGATCGAGCTGATCGGCCGCGTGCATGCGTCCGGCGGCGGCGGCGAACGCCTGCACGGCGTGCTGCCGGCGCTCGGACCGCTCGCCAGCCGCTTCGCGCAGACTCTGGCTGAACGGCCCGAACTCGCCACCGGCACGCTGCACGACGCCATCGACGCGATCGATCATCTCGAAGCCCCGCTGCCGCCCGACGAATCCGAACGAGCGCTGGCACGCGCATTCGGCCGGCCGCTCGCCACCCTCTTCAGCGCGGTCGATCTGGTGCCGGTACGCAGCGGCTTTGCCGAACAGACCCACTTCGCGCGGCTTCTCGTGCCGGTCAACGGCCATAGCGAGGTGGCCATCAAGCTGGTGCGCGCCGATCAGTTGCAACAGATCGGCGACGAACTCGCGCTGCTGCGCTGGGTTGCGCGCTGGCTGGAGAAGCTGTCCGGTTCGGCCCGCCGCCTGCAACTGCGTGCGCTGGCGCAAAGCTTCACCGACGACATCCAGCGCCGCTTCGATCTGCGCGCCGAAGCCGCCAATCTGAGCCAGACGGGTCATCACTTCGACGGCGACAAGCGCATCGTCGTGCCGACCGTGATCTGGGACCTGTGCACCAATCACACGCTGACCATGCAGCGCGTCAGCACACTGCCCGCCAGCGACCTGCCCGGCCTGCACGCGCATCACATCAAGCTCGCGCCGCTGGCCGCCCATATCGTCGAGGTGGTGACTGAACAGGCGTTCGAGCATGGCTTCTTTCATGCCACGCTCGATGCACGGCGAGTGCGTGTCAGCATCGAAGCGGACACGCTCGGGCGCCTCGTGCTCGCGGAGTTTTCGATCATGTCGAGTCTGTCGACCGGCGAGCGCGAATTCTTCGTGCATGGCGCCACCGCGCTGTTCAACCAGGACTACGGGCGGCTTGCCGAACTGCATCGGGAAGCCGGGCACGTACCGCACGACACGCGGGCCGAAATGCTCGAAGCCGAGTTGCGCACACGAGCTGAGGCGCACTTCGCCGCCGAGCCGGAAGAACGGTCGGCGGGTTCGCTGCTGCATCATTTGCTACACGCGGTGCAGCCGTTCGATGGCGCCGTGTCCGGCCGGCTTGCCACCGCACAACGCTCGTTCCAGCAAGCGGAGATGCTGGCGCGCGCGCTGCATCCGGGCGTCGATACGTGGAATGTCGCGCGCGGTGTGCTGACGGAGATTGCCCGTCGCGACGTGGACCACCGCGGCTGGATCAAACGCATCTCGCGCGAACTGCCGCATCTGGCCCATATGCTGCCGCGCCTGCCGCAACTGGCCGTGCGCTACCTGCAGCATGAGCACGATCGCACCCGCACTCCGCAGCAGAATGCCCAACTGTTGCAGGACATCGGCCGTGAATATCGGCGTACGCGTGTGCTGCTGTGGGCATGCGTGGTTTGCGGCGGCTTGCTCGGCGCGGGAACTGTATTGTTGATGTGGTGACATTGCGGCGGCGGCGGCGGCGGTAGCGGTGGACCTGCCGGCGCATGGTCGGGGCAATCCGCCACTGAGCCTCGTCCCGTGATTGCAGCTTCGAACAAGACGCGCCTCGCGTGACGCGGCAAGATGGCGGTTTTTTACGTCACCTCTCTCCGATGCTTGTTTCCGCAATCGCCGCCTTATTCGTCGTGTTGTGGTCGACCGGTTTCGTGGTCGCCCGGGCGATCACCCCTTATGCCGATCCCAATCTGTTCCTGCTTGCGCGCTTTGGCGGCACCGCGCTGATATTCGCGCTTGCCGCGTTCGCCGCACGCGCCGCGTGGCCGACTGGACGGGATCTCGGCAAGCATCTGCTGGCGGGCGCGCTGCTGCAAGGCGTCTACCTCGGCGCGGGTTACTGGGCCGTCGCGCAGGGCTTGAGCGCCGGTGTGATGGCTTTGCTCGGCGCGCTGCAGCCGCTCGCAACGGCTGCCGTCGCAGCGCCACTGTTTGGCGAGCGCCTGTCGCGGCGCGGCTGGGCCGGCATGGCGCTGGGACTCGTCGGCGTCGTGCTGGTCCTCGAACCGAAACTCGCCGCGGCTGCGCCGGCCACCCCGCATGGCGACGCGCCGCCCTGGCTGGTCGTGCTCATCTCGATCGTCGCAGTCGGCGCAATCACAGCCGGCACGTTGTTTCAGAAGACTTCGCTGGCGAAGGCCGACATCCGCAGTGCGAGTGCCGTGCAGAATTTCGGCGCGGCGGTGGTTGCGGCGATTCTTGCGCTGGCGCTCGGCGAGCATCGCTGGATTGCGTCGGCTACTTTGTGGGGGTCGCTTGCGTGGGGCATCGTGATGCTGTCGGGGATCAGCGTCACCTTACTGGTGTGGATGGTCAGGCGCGGCGACGCGGCGCGCGCCACCGCCCTGATGTTTCTCGCGCCGCCGCTCGCCGCGCTCGAAGGGTATGTCGGCTTCGGCGAAACACTGCTACCGGTACAGATCGCCGGATTCGGGGTGGCGTTGGTGGGCGTGCTGCTGGCGCGTTCGTGAAGGTTCGAGCGGCACGCCCGCGGCTCAATCCGCCGTGTCGGCGCCGGCCGGCACTTTTGCGCGTACCTTGCTGCCCGGCGCCGGAGCCCAGCCCGGACGGCTCTTGCGCTCCGAATCCACCACGACGATGTAGCGCCCCGCCCATGGCGTCACCTGGCGGTCGCTCTTCAACACCCACAGCGATTTGCCGGACTCGACCAGCGCGGCGTATTCAGCGTCGAGAATGCCGTAGTGGTCGATAAAGGCATTGAGCGACGCGGGAATCCTCACGCAGCCCTTCGAATGGCGAATACCGAGTAGCGGCTCGAGCCGGTCCGGGTCGGTGGCATGCATCTGGAAACGCATCTGCGACATGCCGCCCTTGCCCCAGCCCCGCTCGCCCTGGGCCCAACCCAGGTCGAAGATTCGCATGTCGCGCTTGCCGTAGCCACGGATGTGGTTCTCGTTCAGCGTGCCTTCCGAGCGGAAATCCATGTTTGACGGCGTATGCTCGAACACGCCGAGCGGCGTGATGAAGTGGTCGTACTCGCCCGGCCGGCCCGTTGAGACCGGCGACGCGCCGATCATCTGCCAGCTATCCGCCGGGGTGGCCCGGAAATAGATGAACAGCGCCTGAACGTTGGCATTGCGGTCCACCATCACGACATACTCACCCGACAGATTGCCGAGCGTGTGCTCGTTCAATGCCGTTTGCAGGCGCTCGGCGTAGGCGCGCTGCTCAGCAGCCGGCACTTTCAACCGGCGTGTTACGTCTTGCGCGAATACCTCCCGCAGCAGCAACGCCCGACGCGGATCAACCACGCCGCCCGCGTCGGGCGCGGCGACGGCCGACGCGTCAACAGCGGGTGCCGGGCGCTTCGCCGCCACGGATGCCGGTGCCCGGGCGGATGCCGCGCCTGAAGCGGATACTGAAGCGGAAACTGAGCCGGCAACTGAGGCCGTACCCGACGCCGCGAGAGCGACGCTACATGACAGCGCGCAAAAAGCGGCGCCCAACGTACGCGTCAAATAGCGCACGGAAAGAACTGCGCGCGCGAAACGCGGCACAGAGACTAAATCCGGCTTACACACCATTAGAGTTAGACGATCTGCCGATGTGGAAGTGCTACGGTCCGTTGCAGACTGGCCAGGCCGATTGGAGTAGTTCATCGCGTATTTGAGCAAACCTGATTATTATTGACTGCTCGCCGGCTCCTGCGGCGCTCGGAACCAGGATGTTACTAAGCACACCGGCACCTGTCGATGAAGAATCGGCCGATTCATCAATATCACTGTATTGACCGTCAATATTCAGCAATTCGCGTAGCGGTTTAAAAGCTGCGTAATGTAAATTTAACGCCGATATTCGCGATTTAACCGCGAGACCGATTTGTCACACCATGCCCGCACGGCCGTGCCGTGCGCGGGTGATGACTTGTGCAATCCGCGCGAGCGTCCATCGTCGACACTCGCGCTACCGTATACCGAGGAAAGAGGACTATGACGCAACACGATTCAGGCGCACGCCAGGCAAGTATCGCAGCGGAAATGCACATTGCTGCCGAATTCGACGCCGCACAGGAAATCGAGCGCCGGGTCGCCTTTCTGGCGAACTATTTGCGCACCAGCGGCCTGAAAACCTACGTGCTCGGCATTAGCGGCGGCGTCGATTCGACAACTTCCGGGCGGCTTGCACAACTCGCGGTCGAACGGCTGCGGGCCGAGAATTATGACGCGCGCTTCATCGCGATCCGTTTGCCGTACGGCGTGCAGAAAGACGAGGCCGACGCGCAGCAGGCCTTGAGTTTCATTCGCGCGGATGAAAATCTCACCATCGATATCAAACCCGCCGCCGACGCAATGCTCGCCGCGCTGGATACCAGCGGCCTGCGATTCAACGACGACGCCCAACAGGATTTTATCCACGGCAATATCAAGGCGCGGCAGCGAATGATCGCGCAATATGCGGTGGCCGGCGCGCGTGCCGGCGTGGTGATCGGCACGGATCACGCGGCTGAGTCGGTGATGGGATTTTTCACGAAGTTCGGTGACGGCGGCGCCGATGTGTTGCCGCTCACCGGGCTGAACAAGCGCCGAGTGCGGGCACTCTCCAAAGCGTTGGGCGCGCCGGAAGCGCTCGCGCACAAGGTGCCGACCGCCGACCTCGAAATGTTGCGCCCACTACGGCCAGACGAGGACGCATATGGCATCCCGTACGATGATATCGACGACTTTCTGGAAGGCAAACCGGTAAGCGCCGCCGCGCGCGAGACGATCCTGCGTTTCTACGATGTCACGCGGCACAAGCGGGCGTTGCCCTACACGCCATTCGATTGGCCGGTGAAGACAGGCGGGGAATGACAGACGCGATGTAAAAACGGCTATGCGGCGAGGATGCGCGTTAAAAATGCGCCAGTCGCAGCGCATTCTCTTCACCTGGAGCCGTTCGAAGCGTTTGAAGCGTTCAGTAAGCGCGGCGCAGTGGCGACAGGTTCAGTGGGCAGGCGGCGACGTGTCGTCGCTGAACAGATCCGCACTCGCCTCGAGTGCGAGGCCACCCAGATGCTTGCCGTGAATCTGCCGGGCGATTACATCGCCCACATACGGCACGTTCGCGTCCAGTTCGACAGTGGCGTAGGCGCCGGGTTTGCCGGCGTCGACCACCTCGACGCTTTTCGCGTAATGCCCGAGTTCACGTTTGAGGAACTCCTGCACTTCCTGCGCGCTGCACGATTCCGCGATATTGCGCA
Organism: Paraburkholderia sp. BGA-UO-ETr-F12; assembly: GCF_059567945.1. Classification (NCBI taxonomy): domain Bacteria; kingdom Pseudomonadati; phylum Pseudomonadota; class Betaproteobacteria; order Burkholderiales; family Burkholderiaceae; genus Paraburkholderia; species Paraburkholderia sp. BGA-UO-ETr-F12. The sequence continues at coordinate 16,322 of NZ_JCAQOZ010000041.1, forward strand.
CGATCAGGTTCATGCCGCCTACCCTCGACGCGCGTTACGATCCGCGGCATGCACCCGCACCGGATGCAGCGCCGCGCGCTGTTTCGCCTGAGCCGCCGCGAGTTGGCGGATCAATGCAGCGCCGGCCGCGGCCAAAGCAGCCAATGACAGATAGAAGGCAATCATTTAAATCTCCCCTTCGAATTTCGTCCTGTTTTCAGGATAGCCACAATCGACGACAAAAGCGATGCGACACGATGTCGTAAAAAACGGACTTTAAAACGTCCGTTAATGCACTGTACCTGAATAAGCGGAGATAAAAGTAGCAAAACACATGTTCATTCAGTGGTGCAAGCCCGGTAAGCGCCAGTAGCGGACACTGGACGCAAAAACCGGGCCGCGACACGCATCGCCGCCGGCATCCTGCGGGGGACGTGTGCAAAGGGCGGGCTGGTCGTCGAGATCAGTCCGCCGCTTGCACGTTGGCCGCGCTCACCCACCATGCATTCTTGCCCTGCGGCACGTGAACCAGCACGGCGGAAGGATCGTCAACGCCATCGTCGGCGATTTCACACACCGCGAGGCCGTCCGGCAGGTGCTTCACCTCGCCCGCCGCCTGGAACAGCGCGACGCGCTGCGCGTTCAACGGCCGCAGTTGCCGGTACACGTCGAAACTGATGGCCGCGGGCACGTCGCCGCGAATCTGCAGTGACTCAGCTTTGCCGCAATGCGCGGGTTCGGCAGCGAACGCCGCGGCGCTGCCGGACAGACAACCGAAAGCCAGCACCAGTGCGGTAAGGCGTGAGTAGATCATGGTGATTCTCCGAGAATAAGTTGGGACAGCGCGCGGCTGATGGCACGACTGAATACGTCTGAATGAACGGAATGAACGGAATGAACAATCAGACCGGAGCGCGCGGAGGCAGACAACCTCATGGCGCGCTGTCGCGACCTTCGCTCCGGCCGTTGCTGTCGCCGGTCGCGACGTCGAGACGGCTCACGTCGCAAGACGTCTGGCTGAAGCCCGAGTAGATCACCGACCAGTTACCGACAATCGCCGCTTGCGCCTCCGCGAGACCCAGCTTCCCTTCGCAAACGCAACGTTTGAGCATGACCGCGGCGCGTGCCTTGCGACGCTCGCCCTGCGGGCCCGCCCACGGCAGGAGATCGAGATTGGCGGGGGCGTTCGGCGAGCCGCCAAGGACAACCGGCACGCGCCTGTCGAGTGCAAAGGCCGGGCCGTTGTCAGCCTCGATGCCGCGCGCGGCAAGCATGCGGTCCTTGTGAGCCATCAAATCGGCGAACGGCGGAGCGACCATGTCGGCGTAGCCGGGTCGGCAAATGGTTTCGCCGATTGACTCCTGCGTAACGCGCTCGTCGAGCATCCCCGCGTCCTGAGCCCATACCTGACTGGCGCGCAGTGCGAGGACGGCGGCACAGCCGAAGAGAATCGCAAAACGCACCTTGCGGGCGGGACGCGCGGCGCCACACCGGCGCGTGAGCGCCGACAGAGTCGCCTGATATGTCCTGCTGGTTGCGTCGCTGTAAAGAGTGATGCAACGCCTGTCTGCAATGCCTGCGTTCATTCGTCGGCGCGCCGGGAGCGGCGCGCAATAGTTCAATTCGCAGACTAATTAAAACACATTCAATATTCGAGTGTGAAAAGGTGCACAGGCGCAACAGGGTAAAGAGGCGTTCCGTTGCGTTCGCAGCCGTCTGCCGACGCTGTCTTGCCGTGCACGAATACACGTTGATACACACTGCAAGACAGCGCCGAATCACCAGGCGAATACACCGCCTCCGCCTGCACACCGCTCACGCGCGGCGCCGGCGGCAAGCCAGGTCAACCAGGCCTCGCCACCCGAGCCTGCAAGGCACGGATCCGCCCGATCGCCTGCGTATTGGACACGGTTGCGTCATACATTTTGGCGAGATCCGCTTTGAGCGCGGTACGCGACCCGCCGTCGAGATAGACCATATGCCCCGACGGATAAAAACGCGCCGACAGATTCTGCCGTACCTGCTGACTGACCAGCGGCATTTGCTGCAGATCGATCACGGTCTGATAGAACGGCGTGACATAGTCGAAGAAACCATTCGCCGACAGCACCTTCAGATCGGGGTTCAGCGCCATCACGGCGGCCAGATCGCCGGCGGTGTACAGAATCACGTTGCCCTTCGCATCGAGCCCCTTCTGCGCGCCAGTCGGATCGATATGGCTGAAGTCCCAATACTGGAATGCCTGATCGTTGAGGTCCGTGAACGCCGAATTCGACGTGTACTTCAACTGCTCGTTCAGATACACGTTCCACATCGTCGTATAGACGCCGGTCACCGCCGTCATGGTCGGATCGTTGCCGCCCGAGTTCGGGTCGATCTTGCCGGCGATACCGGTATTGATCGCCGTCACACGCCCATCATATTCGCCGAGCGCGAGACCTTGCGCTTTCAGCAAGCTGGTCAGAAACAGCGAATTGCCGCGACTGTCGTACGACGCGATATCGAGGCTCCAGGCGAGCAGCGTAGTTTTGTCGATACCGGTGTATTCGCTGAGCTTTTCGACGGTTGCGGAATCCGTAGTCGGGAATTTACGCAACGCTGCCAGATAGTCGGTGCGAGCGAATTGGGCGACTTCTTCGGCAAACGTGCCGAGGTCGGTCGGCCGCGGCGCGATGCCGAGTTTCTTGTGATACCACGCGTCCGCAGCGGCCGTGGGTAATACGCCGACCGGGTTGCCGGATTGCGTGTAATCGAGAATCGACGATTGCAGCGTGATGCCATTCAGATCGACACCGTCTTCATGCAGCCGGTAGGCCAGTACGCAACTGCGCGCCGTGCCGTAGGACTCGCCGAACAGATACTTCGGCGAATTCCAGCGATTGTTCTTGGTGAGAAACCGTTTGATGAACTGTTTGATCGAGTCCGCGTCCTGGTCGACGCCCCAGAAGGCCCGGTTCGTCTTCGGCGCGATGGCCGCCGAGTAGCCCGTGCCGACCGGATTGATGAACACGAGGTCGCTCTTGTCGAGCAGACTGTCCGGATTGTCTTCCATCGAATACGGCGCGGGCGGCGTAAAGCCCGGCATCGAGGTCTTGATGCGGCGCGGCGCGAATGAGCCAAGCAGCACGAACACCGAAGACGAACCCGGGCCGCCGTTGTAGAAGAACGTCACCGGGCGGGTCTCTTCCTTCTGGTTGTCCTGCGTGAACGCGACGTAGAACATTTTGGCTTCGGGCTGCGAGCTGCTCGGGTCGACGATCACGAGGTGACCCACCGTCGCCGTGTAGTTGATCTTCTGGCCACCGATGGTCGTCGAATGATGCGTAATCGCGGCGGCTTCAGTGGTATCGGTGACCGAATCGTCCGGCCCGTTGCCATAAGCAACCGGATCGAAGAACGGCTGATCGGCTGTTTTGTGCGACGCGCCGGTGGCCGTTGCGGGCGAAGCGTGAGTGCTGTGTGACGACTGCGGACTAACGGAAGCTGACTCGGTGTTCGTCATGATCGCTCCATGGGTTCGTTAACCTCTTGATCTGTCTCGATGCGTCTCGATGCGACTTGAATTTTCTCGCTGTCTCTGTTTTTCCTGATGCGTCCTGGCTGCCCTGATGTCCCTGCTGTGTCCAGCTTGGCCAGCGTCTCCTCAAGTCCCGCACTGTACTGCCAGCGGCCTGACCGCGGCGCACCGCGAAACCGACGCGGATAGCCGGTGAGCACCCGGGCCGATAATCCACCGGGCGCCATCCGCAACAATCCGCGAGTCTTCAGACTATAGTGCGGCCGCCACCTTCTGACCATTGGGGCTGCCAAGTCCCGTGCACGCATCCCAGCCCGGCGACGCGGCGAAGCTGCCGTTGTTGCCCTGAGTAATGTCATTGAGCGCGCCCGGCGCCTTGTAAAGCTTCGGGTTGATGAAACCCGCCGGCTGCCCTTTCGCCGCATTGATCCGCGCAATCAACGCCGCCCATAGCGGTGCCACCGCGCTGGTGCCGCCGACCACCGTTTGCGTGCCGTCGATCAGCACGCTATAGCCGGTGACGGGCGATGCATCGCCGGCCACGTCCGGCACGCCGCGCCCGCTGAGCGCCGTTTTGGCGCCGCGCGACGAAGTGGCCGACAAGCCCTGCTGCCACACGGGGACCGGAAACGCCCGGCTCACGCCGCCGCCGCTCGCGCCGCCTTGCGCGCCGTCGTTCCACACCACCTCGTGCGTAATCGAGGTGCCCGACGCGGTCAGGTTCGTGCCGCCGCATGCCAGCACGTAGGGGCTCGCGGCCGGAAAGTCGACCTGATCGCCGCCCGACCCGTCGCTCGAACCGCTATCGCCCGACGCCGCGCAAACGGTCACACCCAAAGCCGCCGCCGTTTGCAGCAGGTTGTTGAATGCCTGCAACGACTGGCTGGTCCAGCTCGACTCCGGGCCGCCCCAACTGATCGAGATGACCGAGGGTTTGTTGGTGGTGTCATGCACCGCGGTGCTCACCGCGTCGATGAAGCCGGCGTCGCTGTTCTGTGTGAAATAGACCGCGATCCTGGCGCCCGGCACGATCGCACCCACAATTTCGATGTCGAGCGTGACTTCGCCGTCGGGCCCGTTCGGGTCGCCGCTCGGCTGATTGCTGCCCTCGTCGACACCGACCGATGTCACCTTCGGTGAAGCCACGCCAAGGCTGGCAAAGTAACTCTTGAGGTCGGATGTGCTGTACCCGCCGCCGAGTTCGATAATGCCGACGCATTCGCCGCTGCCGTCGCCCTGCGGAAACTGATACAGCGAGGCGAGCTGCGGCGGCGTAAAGGAAACCTGATGCCCTTTAGCCGGTTGAAACGGCGGCCGGATGCGAAAGTGCGGCCGGGCCTGGGGCCGGTTATCGAGCCCGAGCACGGCTTGCACGATGCCATGCAGATCGTCCGGCACGCTGATCGTGCCGGTGCGGCCGCGGAACTGGCCCGCCGTGTGGTGCTCGTAATGTTCCAGCTTGACGCCGAACGCGGTCTGGAATTGAGCGATCGTGCCGCTCAGCAATACCTGGCGCGCCGCCGGATCTTCCCGCACCACCGTCAAGCCGTGTGCGACGGCAAAAGCTTTGACCTTGGCGATGTCGTCCGGCGCGGCGCCGTATTCTTTTGCAAACGCCTCACGCGAGAGCGGCTTGACGCCTGGGTCACCCGCTTCGATCCTGCTCATCAGTGCGTCGAACTGCGCCTGCCGCTGACGGCGCAGTATTACGAAAACTTCGATCCGTTCAGCCGGATTGCATTGCCCAACAACCGTCGAACCTTGCACTGCCGTTCGCTCGCTTCCCGGCAGAGGTTGTCTATTGACCATGGTGTCGATTCTCCTGTTAGCGTGACGGCGTGGGCCACAAGGCGGCCCCACGCACGGCACGCGTCTGCACGAATCCGCCGCATGGCGACCGGCAGCGGATCGCTGTTTCAAGGACTTCGCCAAACGTCCGACCTATGCATTCGACCACAGTTCCGGCATCCGTGGCAGTTGTCCGAATGGCTAACGCCGGGTTGGATCAATGCGCATCGTGCGGCACCCGCGCTATGATGCTGAAGCGGCAATCCAGCCGCCGCAACGCCTCGCACGCCACGCGCGCGCACGATCGAAGAATCAGAGGAACCCATGTCAATTTCGATGTATCAAGCCTCATTGCCCGTGCTGGTGCGCGGCATGACTAACCTGCAAGTCATCCTCGGCAAGGCCGAGGCGCACGCTGCCGAGAAACAGATCGACCCGTCCGTGTTCCTGAGCGCCCGGCTCGCACCGGACATGCTGCCGCTGGTGCGCCAGGTCTATATCGTGAGCGACACGGCGAAGGGTTGCGCCGCGCGTCTCGCCGGCGTCGAAGCGCCGAAGTACGACGACGTCGAGCAGACTTTCGACGAACTCGATGCCCGCCTTCAAAAGACGATTGATTATCTGAAGGAATTCAACGCCGAACAGATCGACGGGTCGGAAGAACGTCCGGTCACGCTGAAAATGCGTAATGGCCCGATCGAGTTCACGGGCTTGTCATATCTGCTCGGTTTCGTGTTGCCGAATTTCTTCTTTCACGTCACCACGGCGTACGACATTCTGCGTCACAACGGTGTCGAACTTGGCAAGCTCGACTACCTGGGCGGCATCAGGTAATACGAGCGAATCGGCCATTGTGCGAACGCCGCGCGTCTTCCAGACAGGTCGCGCGCGGTCACGCGTCGGCAAAACAGGACCCACGTGTGGGCGCCGCAGGAAGCGGGTCAAACACGCGGCTGGAAAGCGATGATCGCCATGCCGGCCAGTGTGAATGCCACGCCGGCCGCGTCCCACAGCGTTGGGCGCACTTTGTCGACGCACCATAGCCACGCAATCGCCACCGCCACGTACACGCCGCCGTAAGCCGCATACACACGGCCTGCGGCGGTGCCGTGCAGCGTCAGCAGCCAGGCGAACAGGGCCAGGCTTAGCACGCCGGGAACCAGCAGCCAGATGGAGCCCCCCTCCTTCAGCCAACGCCACGGCAAATAGCACCCAACGATTTCGGCAACGGCGGTCACGGCATAAAGCAGAAAAGTTTTCATCGAACGGGTAGAAGCAAATAGTTGTGTTGCCGCGAGACGATGCGCGGCAGATTATCGACTTTTATAAACTTTATTAACACAACCATTTTGCGCACGGGCATGACGCGTGCGACGCGCCGCGCAGCAGATACCTGTTCGCTACCGGTCGTAAATATCGCGCCGTCCCGTATCGGCCTCTAAGTCGGCGTCGGCAAATCCGGCAATCAATCAGTCCAGCGAGAGCCGCAACGCAAAGCCGATCAACGCCGCTGAGAAAGTCCAACGCTGCAGTGTCTGCGCGAGAGGATGAGCCCGCATCCAGCTGGCGATGCGCGCCGCGCCGATCGCATAGATGGCGTCGAAACATACGCCGATCGCGAGCAGCACCAAACCCAGCTCAACCATCTGCAGCGCAACCGGTCCGGCCTCAGGACGCACGAACTGCGGCAGGAGCACCGAGCAGAACAGCAGCGCTTTCGGGTTCAGCAGATTCGTCAGCAGGCCCTTTACGAAAGCGGCCCGCAACGGCTGCGATTCGCCACCCGCCACACCACCTTCAGGCAACGCAAATACGGGCGAGCGGAAAATCTGGACGCCGACCCACGCGAGATAAACCGCGCCGCCGTAGCGCACCACGTCATACAGCCAGGGCGCGCTGCGCAACAGTGCCGCCACCCCGCATGCCGATAGCGTGACATGCGTTGCCCGCGCCACACCCAGCCCGCCGGCCGCCGCGAAGCCACTGTGCGCGCCACGTCCGATGCTGGTTTGCAGAATCAGCGCCATATCAGGTCCGGGAATCGCGTAGACGACGGCCAGCGCAGCGATATAGACGATCAGAAGGTGTGCGGAAATCATAGAAACCTCTTGTTTTAAGGGCTCTATCTTGCTATCACCGACGGAGAGTTTTCTGGCGAAATACAGAGGTGCAGGATGAAATTTTGGCGGAATGCGCTAACATCTGCGTCTCCAATCATGTTTTCCGCTAACGCACCGTAAATGGCCTAAAACCATGACACCTGAGCTCGACAAGACAGACCGCGCGATCCTCGCCGCGCTGCAGAACGACGGCCGCATGTCGAACGCGCGGCTGGCCGAGACGGTCGGCCTAAGTGAGACGCCTTGCGCGCGGCGCCTTAAGCGCCTCGAAAACGACGGTTATATCGACCAATACCGCGCGATGCTGTCGCGCGCCGCCCTCGGCCTCGGTGTGGTCGCGTTCGTCTACGTGCGTTTCGCCGTGCACGACCGCGCGGTGGCGACCCGTTTCGAGCGCGAGGTGCAGGCTATTCCGCGGATTCTTGCGTGCCACAACGTGTCGGGCAGCGCCGACTACATCTTGCAGGTGGTCGCGCGCGATCTCGACGACTACGGCACGTTCATGCGCGACGAGATGCGTAGCCTGCCGGGCGTGACGTCGGTGGAATCGGCCTTGTCGCTACGGGAAATCAAGGCTAACGGCGGCTTGCCGCTGTCCTGAACGCGGACGTGGCATAGTCACCCATTTGATACGGCGCGAGCCGACCAGACGAGCACGGAGTTCTCATGGATCACGAAAAGGCGAGAGCCGAAGAAACCGCCGCGATGGAGCGTGTATTGACCGCGACCAAACGGGTGCAGGCGGCGTTCGCGTCGCTGCAATCGCAATTCCCGCCAGCCGGCAGCGGCCAGCCTTCGCAGTTTGCGCTGCAAACCTTCGACGCCGCGCTGCAGGAGCTTGAAGACGCGCAGGCAGCATTCGACGAAATTCTCGGCGATCTGCTTGACGGCAATCGTTGAGTGACATAGCCGGTCTGTTCACTGCGTAGCTGCGGCGTAACACGCGGGCGATGGCCGTCTTCAGTTTCCGCTGGGACGGCCATCGCGTTATCTGGAGTCGCGAGGCGGACTTGACCGTTAGTTGCGTATTGAGGTTCGGGATACGAGAATCCCGCAAAGCCGAACCCACCCTCCCCAGCCCGATCAACTGCGTTGTAGTCGCGCTATACGATCTCGACGATCACGCCCACGCCTGTGCGTCTGTCACGCCCGTTCCGTCGAAATTTCCGGCTCGCACACAATCGGAAAATTGACCGAGTTCGCGATGTAGCATTTCTGATGCGCCACATGATGCAAATGCTTCGCCAGTTCGAGATCGCCACCGGGCTGAATCACAACCTGCGGACGTAAAACGATCTGCGAAAAACGCCCCTGCTCCGGACTGTCGAGCATCGTACCCTCGGCATTGTCGCGATAACTCAAAACAACAACGCCCGCATCCGAGCAAAGATGTAGATACCAGAGCTTGTGGCAGGCGGACGCCGAGGCGACCAGCAGATCTTCCGGATTCCACCGCTTCGCGTCGCCCAAAAACGCAGGATCGGAAGATCCAGCAATGTCTGGCTTGTTCCCCGAGGCAATGATGTGATCCCGACCATACTCACGATATCCCGCAGTGCCGCTGCCGCGGTTGCCGGTCCATTGCACCGATACCGCGTATTTGTGCTCGCCGTGCGCCATGCCGCTCTCCTTTACTGTTGAACCGAAACTGAATTCGCAACACACGCATTCTATATGTGCACGGCCAATTTGGTATACCATTATTCCAAATGACAAGGACTCAACGCACATGGATCACAAACTGGATTCGACGGCCGACGCCATTGCTGTCTCACTGCGCGAACTGATCGCAGCCGGCGACCTGGAGGACGGCGCGCGGCTGGTCGAGCGCGAGCTCGCCGATCGATTCGGAGTGAGCCGGGTGCCGATGCGAGAGGCCATACAAAAGCTCGAAGGCGAGGGGCTGGTCGAGCTCATGCGCAATCGCGGCGCCGTCGTGCGAACCTTGACCCAGTCAGACCTGGACGAGATCTACAGCCTGCGAATGTTGCTTGAGGGAGACGCCATTTTCCATGCGGTCAAACGTATGGACAGTGAGACGCTATCGCGCGCCGAACTCGTTCACCGGCTTCTGGGAGACGCGGACACCGCACAAAAACAGGGCGAACTGAATCGCGAGTTTCATGAACTGCTATACCGCCCGTGCGCGAACGGGCGGCAGTTGAAAGCGATCCGCGAGTTGCGCGCCCAGGTTGAGCGTTACGAACGCCTGCAAAGCACCTTGCTCGCCGATACCGCTGCCTTCCAGGACGAGCATCTAAAGATTCTCGAAGCATGCGAGGCCGGGAACGCACGCCTCGCGCGATCGATGACGGTGGAACATCTCGCTTCGGCAAAGCGTATCGTTCTGCAACTGGTTACGGCTGAGTGATGGCTGAGTATGGTTGAATGATGGTCGAGTAAGGGCTACTGTCCGAACGCTCTTCCCGTCACATTCGGCGCCCGGGGATTCGGGCTCATGTTCAGGCTGGTGCCGTTCGCCCGCATGTTGTTTAGCACGGGACCCGACCCCACGCCGCCGGTTCCTCCGATTGCCGGCGGACTGCCCGCCGCACCCAGTCCCGGCGACGGGCTCGGGCTTGCTGAGCCCGTCCCCGGGTTCATGGTCTGCCCTGCACCATTGGCCCCACCGGCCTGCAAACCGCCAGTTCCATTCAACCCATTCGCCCCGTTGACGCCGAGGTTCGCCGACTGGGCATAAGCTACGCTCATCAGCCCCATCACCAACACCGACGTTAAAACACCCTTTGTCGCGATTTTCATAGCCCACTCCGTGATGCCATTGAATTACCCACCGAACGCCTCCCACTCGCCAACGACGCTCGTGAAGAAGCCAGATCAAATAGTAAGACCGGGCACCTGCCACCTTTGTTCATCGCTGAAACTTAGGAATTGACGGACGATCGGCGATAATGCACGGCCCTGTTTTCTCACCCGGCACCATGATGACCCAACGCGCCTTCGCCCCCTTTCAGGAACTGGCAGCGATCCTGTTGCCCCACGCGAACGACGATAACGGCGACGGCTCGCATGACACCTCGCACCTGCGGCGCGTCTGGAAAAACGCGGCCACCATCCAGGCGGAAGAAGGTGGCGACGCACAGGTGCTGTTCGCGTCGACGCTGCTGCATGACTGCGTCGCGGTGGAAAAGAATTCGCCGCTGCGCGCGCAGGCTTCGCGTCTGTCGGCGGAAAAGACGGCGCGCGTTCTTGCATCGCTCGGCTGGCCGGAAGCAAAAGTTCAGGCCGCGGCGCACGCGGTCGAAGCACATAGTTTCTCGGCCGGCATCGCACCGACCACGCTGGAAGCAAAAACGCTGCAGGACGCCGACCGGCTCGACGCGATCGGCATGCTAGGTGTCGCGCGTTGCTTTTACGTGGCCGGCCGGATGGGCCGCGCCCTGTACGATCCCGCCGACCCACACGCGACAGCGCGTCCCCTGGACGACACGGCGTACACGCTCGACCATTTCCACGCAAAGCTGCTGAAACTGGCATCCGGTTTCCAGACGCCGACCGGCGCGCGTCTGGCCAGAATTCGCCACGATCGTCTGCAGCGTTTCCTCGACGAATTTACCGACGAGATCTGAGCACGCCCGCTTTTGTGGGCAAACCGGCAAATCGGCAAATCGGCAAGCTGTACAAATGCTTACAAAGCAGCATGCGATCGGCGTACACCGCCCACGCTGCTGCCGCGTTATTGCAGGCATCTACTCGCGGAGCCCGCAATGAACACCAATCTCACCCCCAGCAATCCGCAACGCAATCGCATTCACCCCCTGGTCGCCGGCGCAGCGGTAGCCGTCATCCTTGCGAGCGCCACGGGCATCGCGGCAATGACCGGCCTCCTGCCCACCTCGCACGCCGTCACCGAGCCCGCACAGCCAGTTAATACGGCCGCGGCGCAGGTGGCCAGCGCTCCGGTTGCCGTGCCCCAGCCGTCCGCGCTTCAGCAAACGGCCCAGCAGCCGGTTCAGCAAACCGTCCAGCAGACCGCGCCGGCACATCCGCGCGTCCATCACACGCACAGCGCACCCACCGGGGACGCCCCAAGGTACGCAAACAATCAGGGCTACCAGGCACCGTATCAGGCCGCGCCGGCAAGACCGCTTGCCGATCCTTATGCGGGTGAAGTCGTCGCCATCAATACGGTTCAGGCGCCTGAGCCCACTACCGGCCTCGGCGCACTGGGTGGCGCGGTCGCGGGCGGCCTCGTCGGCAATCAGATCGGCGGTGGACGCGGCAAGATTCTCACCACCATCGCGGGTGTGGTCGGCGGCGGCCTGGCCGGCAACGGCATCGAGCACGCCGTGCGCAAGCAGACCACCTATCAGGTCCAGGTGCGCATGCAGGACGGCAGCTATCGCAACTTCAGCTACCCGACTCAGCCAGACGTTCAGATCGGCGAGCGGGTTCACGTATCCGGCGATTCGCTGACGGCTTCGTGAGGTCGTGCAGCCGGTATTGCACCGGCTGCCTGTCAGCAGGAATGTGAGGAAACGTCGTGCGCGTTATGATCAACCGTTAGTCCAGAACGGCTGATCGCGCACGATGGAGCACGCCTACATCCACCTCTTGCATCTGCTTGCCGGCCATCCGGCATGGACTCTCACGGTCATCTGCCTTGCCGCCTTTCTGGAGGCCATTGCCGTCATCGGCACCTTTGTTCCGGGCAGTACGGCCATGTTCCTCGCCGGCGCGCTGGTCGGCACCGGGTCGCTGAGCCTTGGCTGGGCTTTGCTGTCGGCGATCGCCGGCGCCATCGCCGGGGACGGCATCAGCTTCTGGATCGGCAAGCGCTATAAGGCCAGAATCGTCCAGCTCTGGCCGTTCCGCACTCATCCCCAGGTACTCGACGCCGGCCACCGCTTCTTTCAGAAACACGGTGCCAAAAGCGTCGTGTTCGCCCGCTTCATAGGACCATTGCGGGCGATCGTGCCGGTGGTGGCAGGCATGCTGGGCATGACGCCGACGCGCTTCTACGCGATGAATGTGCTGTCGGCGCTGTTATGGGCTCCCGCGCACATCCTGCCGGGCGTGGTTTTCGGCGCCTCGATGCTGCTCGCCGGCGCGGTGTCGTTCCGGCTCGTCGTTGTCATCGTGTTACTGGTGGGCATCGTCTGGCTGAGCTTTCGCGCGATGGGTTTCCTGCTTTCGCATGCCAGTGCCTGGTCGAGCGCGGCGGGCCGCTATCTGGGCAGTTGGGCTTGCCGCCACCCCGGGCCTTTCGGCCGGCTCGCGCGGCGGCTGCTGGACCCCGAGCAGCCGGACGCCAGCAGCATCGTAGTGACGTCGCTGATCGTGCTGGCGTCGGGCGCACTGTTCTTTGGTGTCCTCGAAGACGTCATCAGCGGCGACCCGCTGGTCGGCGTCGATCTTTCCGTCTATCACTTCCTGCAATCGGTGCGCACGCCATGGAGCGACACCGTCCTTGCGGGGCTCGCCACGCTCGGCAGCGTCTTCACGCTGACCGCACTGGTCGTGACGGTGGTGCTGTGGATGCTGGTGGAACGGCGCTGGCGCACCATCGGTTACTGGCTCGCCGCAGTCGTGTTTTCGCAATTGCTGATCTTCGCGCTGCAGTTCGCCATGCACCGCGCGCCGCCCAACGAACTGCTGTCCGACGCCTACGTTTTTCCGAGCAACCATGTTGCCGCGACGGTGATCGTCTACGGGTTCCTCGCGTTTCTGCTGGCGCGACGGGTCGGCATGCTCGAAGGCCTGCTCGTGACGACCGTGAGTACGGTCGTCGTGTTCGTGGTCGCGTTGGCGGGCCTTTACTTCGGCAGGTACTGGGTTTCCGATGCGATCGGCGGCGCCGCGCTTGCGTACATCTGGGTGGCCATCGTCGCACTGACGGCGATGTTGCGTCACCCGGAGGTGCCGCCCTCACGCGGCCTCATGCCGCTCGTGGTTCTGGTGGTGATGCTGGTGAGCGTGGGCGTGCAACTGGGCGTCAATCCGCCGGCGCCGCCGCCGGACAATGCGCAGCGCCCGCCGCCCGTGCTCGTCACGCAAGCGCAGTGGACGGGCTCGATATGGAAGATGCTGCCATGCTATCGCTCCGACATGGGCGGCGACCGCAAGGAACCGCTCACGCTGCAATGGGTGTCGAACCTCGATTCGATCAAAGGACAATTGCGCGCGCAGGGATGGATCGAGGGTACCGACGTGTCCGCGCACAGCCTTCTCTCGCTCGCCTCGCCGAACGTCGCCGCGGTATCGCTGCCGGTCTTGCCGAAGCTGAACAACGGCGTGCCTTCGTCGCTGGTTTTCATGCGTCCCGGCAACGCGCGCGACGAACGCGACGTCCTGCGCTTCTGGCCGACCGGCTATGCCGTGGATAACGGTGCGTCGAGCGCCCCGCTATGGGTCGGGGCTTTCGCGCACGAACGGCTCTCCCGGGCATCGTGGCCGCTCAACATTCTGCGGGTCGACAGGGAAGTGTCGTCATTCAACGCTCCCGCAAAAGCGAGCGCCGGACTCGGCGCGGCGCTTGTGGCCAGAGTGAGTTGCCACGGTGTGCCGGTGTCGCTGCTGGCCTCTCCGGTGGAATAAGCGGCGTTATGCCGATGAACTCGCACGCCAGACAAGGCGCGCATCACATCCGCATGACGATGCCGGATTGAATCGATATGCATCGTACTCCTCACATCGACGGTCTCATCGTGGCCAGAAAAATTTCGCCTGTGAGCCTCATGCAGGAGAGCAGGCGTGCCTTAATGGCATCGACTGCCGGTGCATGATCGAAAGCGCTCCGATTGCCACCGATTGCCACCGATTGCCTCCGATTGCCTCCGATTCCCACCGATTCCAATTGCCAGCCCCATCGTCACCACCTAAACTGCAACCCAGCTAGCCGGAGGCATACAGGATGGAACATAGACGCGAAAAATACGAGCGGCTGGTCGCTTTCGCCGCGACGCTACCGCCATTGCCAACCGCTGTCGCGCATCCATGCGATCACGACTCCCTGTCCTCGGTGATCGAAGCCGCCCGCCTCGGCCTGATTGCGCCGATCCTCGTGGCGCCGCGCGCGAGGCTCGAGACTCTCGCGCGAGAAGGAAAACTTGAGCTCGGCGATCTGCCTGTCGTCGACGTGCCCCACAGTCATGCGGCGGCGGAAATGGCCGTGCAGTTGGTGCATGAAGGCAAGGCCGAGGCGCTGATGAAAGGCTCGTTGCACACGGACGAACTGATGGCCGCGGTCGTCGCGCGAGGCACGGGGCTGCGCACCGAGCGGCGCGTCAGCCATTGCTTCGTGATGGACGTGCCCGGCCGCGAGGATGCCTTGATCATCACCGACGCGGCCGTGAACATCTCACCGACACTCGACGAGAAACGCGATATCGTGCAGAACGCCATCGACCTCGCGCACGCCCTGCGTTTTCCGGCCGCGAGAGTGGCGATCCTCTCCGCCATGGAAACCGTCAACTCCAAAGTGCCGTCCACGCTCGACGCCGCCGCGCTGTGCAAAATGGCCGACCGCCAGCAGATTACGGGAGGGATTCTCGACGGCCCGCTCGCGCTCGACAACGCGATCAGCGAAGAGGCCGCGAAAATCAAGGGCATCTCGTCGCCTGTTGCCGGTCATGCCAACGTGCTGGTCGTACCGGATCTCGAAGCCGGCAATCTGCTCGCCAAAAGCCTGTCGTTTCTCGCCGGTGCCGATGCCGCCGGCATCGTGCTGGGCGCGAAGGTGCCGATCATCCTGACCAGTCGCGCCGATTCGGTGATGACGCGGCTCGCGTCGTGCGCGGTCGCCTCGCTCGTCGCGCTCGCGCGGCGCGAGAAGCCTTCCGCGGCCATCGTCTAAACGCGATCGTCTTCACGGCGGGGATCGGCGAATATGCGGCGCCCGTGCGCAAACGGGTGTGCCGCGCGGCCGCGTGGCTGGGCGTCTCGCTCGATGCGCAGGCGAATGCGCAGCACGGACCGCGCATCAGCGATCCGCAAAGCGCCGTCTACGTGTGGGTCATTCCGACCAACAAAGAACCGATGATCGCCCGGCACGCCTGGCACCGGCTGGAGTCATGAACGGCTAAACCCTATTGAACGGTGATTACGCCGTTTTTCGTTCTCGCCCGTAATTTGCACCATTACCCTACCCACTGCTCCCGCTCCCCTCTCCTGACAATCCCCATTCTCACGAACGCATTTAATCACGCATCGTCCCGGTGATAAGCCGACTGGCCGCTGCGATGTCAGAACGAGACGGCCCGGCCAAGGAATGCAATCAATTATGCGGCTGAGTCAGCGACAATATCACCCGCGGCGACGACAGCGTTCCTTCCACTTCTTTTGGCCGCATACAGCGCCGCATCGGCTGAATTAGTCAATTCATCAAGTGACGAGGGACGTGAGCGTCGACCGGTCGCACATCCAATGCTCACTGTGAAGGGCGAAATTTTCGCGGAGGCTACAGCATGTCGCCCATGCTCGACTTCACGACGTATGGCTTCAGCAATCTGAACCGCGCTCGTTTCGTCCGTGTCGGGTAACACCACGACAAATTCTTCGCCGCCATATCGTGCGGCGACGTCGCCGCGACGACGCGCGTGACGCTTGATGCACTCCGCGAGATGTTGTAATGCCATATCGCCCTGAGCATGGCCGTGGCTGTCATTGTATTTCTTGAAGTTATCCGCATCGACGAACAGCAGTGACAGGTAGCCATCATGGCGCTGAAGTCTGCTCCACTCGTTTTCGAGCACTTCGTCGAGGGCACGGCGGTTCTTGAGCCCTGTCAACGCGTCGGTTTGCGTCAGCTCTGTAAGCAGCACCTGAGTCTTTACCTGGTCCCGCAGTGCAAACGCAAGCAACCAGACCGCTGCACAGAACGCCAGGCTAACGGACGATGCGGCAATCCCGACTATCCATGACAACTGCTTCCAGGAGCCCAGTACGTCGCTTTCCGCCGGTGCGACGACGGCGATGAGTGGCGTGCCGGGAATGCGCTGGAATGTATACAGACGAAGTACGCCGTCCGAGATCGATCGGGCGGCATAGAACCCGGAATCCTGATTCACCATCCGCGGAAACACCGCAGATGTACCCACATTGACCTGCCCAGTCCGGCTGCTTGGGGGATTTCTGGCCACCAGGCTGCCATCCGTCCGTACGATCGCCGTGACACCCTTGGGCCCCACGTCCAGTTTGGTAAGGAGTTGCCTGAAATACTCGACGTCTATAGCGACAATCGCTACCCCGCCGAATGACCCGTCGGGCCGGTTCATCCTTCTCGAGATCGCGATTGACTGCGCGCCTGGCCGCGACCGTGCCCGATAGACTGATGACACATAGAGTCCGACATTCGCCGACTGGCGATGAACGATGAAATAGTCCCGATCGCTGAAATCCCATGTATGGGAGCTGGAACAGCAGCCGTCGACAACGCGACCTCGATCGTCCGTCACTCCCATCCCCGTGACGTACATGGCCGCGGTGCGGTCAAACAGCAATTCGTGACGCAGGTCAGGATCCATGCTTTGGACCACAGGCTTATCCAGCGCCGAAATCAAGGCGAGAAGCGAGTTATTTGACGTTTCAATCGTCCTCGCGATATTGCTGACCAACACGGCAGTGACGTTTCTGGACGTTTCATGGGCATGTTCGACGGCGGCCTCACGGGAGGCCAGAAGCGTGATCAGACTGATCGCCAACACGCCCAATGACATCAAACTACCGAGCATGCCGACGATCAAAGGATGACGGCCGGCGAGAACAGCCAGTTTTCCGGTGGTCATGGAAAGAGACACGGTAAGGCTTTAATGGTTGCACCCGGTCCTCACAACGTTATCCCGCGGTCGCAGCGGTGGAGTGAGGTTGGGGTACACGGATTCAGGGGCGAAGAGTTACCTGGGTTTCGCGGATCGCCGATGACCCGGTTAACGGCAGCATCCAAAAAAAATGGACCCTCGGGTCCATTCGATGGGCAATTTTCCTGCTGCGCCGCGCGCTGTTCATCACGCTCCTCCGTAAGGTTCTATCAATGTCCGCTCAAAAGCCGTGCGGCCATCGCGAGCACGAGCGCAGGCAGCATCACGACCATACCGATCCTGCAAAACTGCATGAAGCTCACCTCTTCGCCTTCGCGGCGGATTGAAAGCAGCCACAGAATGGTCGCGAGCGAGCCGGTAATCGACAGGTTCGGGCCAAGGTCCACGCCGATCAGCATGGCGTCGATGACCCGCTCGGGGCTATGCGCCTGCCATGCGGTCGCGCTGGCGATCAGCCCTGCCGGAAGATTGTTGATCGCGTTGCTGCCCAGCGCGACGATGAACCCCGATGTCGCGGCCGCAGCCAGTTGGCTCTGCTGCGTCGCCTGCGCGAGCAGTTGCGACAGTTGGGTGACGACGCCCGTGTGCGCGAGCATCTCCACCAGCACGAAAAGTCCCGCCACCAGCGGCAGCACGCTCCATGAGATGCCGCTCACCAGTTCCACCGGCGACTTGCGTTCCTTGACGAGCACCACCAGTGTGGTGAGGATGCCGAGCCCGGCGGTCGGCAGGCCAAGCTGTAGATCGAGAGCGGAGACGACAAGCAACGCGATAGCCGTCACGCCGATGCCCGCGAGCGCCACCTTGCCGCTCGCGCTGAGCCTGTCCACCGGCAGACCAGAGGCGCATGCCCCTTGCAGATGTCGACGTTGCGTCCAGCGCAGCATGAAGAATGTCACGACGATCGACAGGACCGACGGCACGGCGAAGCGCGCCACCCACAAGTCCAACGCCGGTGTGTGATTCGCGTAAAGCACGAGATTGGCGGGATTCGAGATTGGCAGTACGAAACTCGCCGCATTGGCGATGAACGCGCAGACGAACAACAGAGGCAACGGCTTCGTATTCGCCTTCTTCGCTGCGGCGAACACGGCGGGCGTCAATACGACGGCAGCGGCATCGTTCGACAGAAACGTCGTCACGACGACGCCGACCAGGTACACCAGCAGAAAGAGCCTGCGCGGCGAACCCTTCGCGTGATTCACGGCAAGCACTGCGATCCAGTCGAACAGTCCTTCACGGCGACCCAGCTCCGAGAGCAGCATCATGCCGATGAGAAACAGATAGACGTCGGTGCCTTTGGCGACCGCCTGCAGCGCGAGGCCGACCGGAAGCAGCCCGAGCACGACGAGTAGCACCGCGCCTGTCACTGCCCAGATCGCTTCCGGCCATCGGAAGGGACGCAGGATAACGCCGGCGGTAGCGGCAAACGCGATACCCCAGGAGAGGAAAATCGGATTCATGTAACGAGAGGATTCTGGTTAGCGAGATCGTTGTGAATGCCACAGGCCTTTTTCAGGGAGGTGCCGAACAGCAGCCACAGCGCAAGCGAGCCCATCGACACGGCGCCCAGCACGAGAAAGGCCGCCGCATAACCGAAGTGCTGCGCGAGGACACCGCCGAGTGCAGGACTAAGCGCTGCACCCGCACCTTGCACGGTCATCACCACGCCCTGTCCGACGTTGACACGCCCCGTGCCTTGCAGAAGCCGCACGATGAGCGCGGGAACAGCCACGCTTTGCAGCCCCGCGCCAATGCCATCGAGTGCCTGCACGGGCCATACCCCCCAGTCCGAGATGAACAGCGCCGCGACCAGCCCGCGCAGCGGCAACGCAAGAAAGGTGATGAGGATCACACCCCAGTAGCCGACGCGCTGGATCAACCGGTTGGCAAAGCACGCCGCGAAGACCATCACCAGTTGCGCGACCACGATTGTCTGCGCGGTGAACGCGCTCGGGTTGCCTTTGTGCGCGGCGACAACCGCGAGGCCGTAAAGCGGCAGCATCGCGGCATTACCGAGGTGAAACATCGCGAGCGCGGCGGACAGCAGCAGCAGCGGGCGGCACGTCAGCAGCACGCGAAAGCCGCTCGCCTGTTCGTGCTCCTTCGTTGAGGCGGCGGCAAGGCCCCGTGCGCGGTCGTGATCGATGGAATCAGGCCGGATCAGCAACGTCGAGACGACCGACAGCGCGCCGAAGACACCCGCGAGCGCGAACACCGCGCCGAAACCATAGCGCCAGCCAAGCCAGCCCGACAGCGCCGCGCCAACCACGTTGCCCGCGTGATTGGCCACCTGGTTGCGCCCAAACTGCCGGTCGAAGCCGCGCTCGTGGACCATGCCGAGCGTCACGCCCACCACGGCCGGCCCGAGCGCGGCGCCTGTCACTGCCGTGAGGATCTGCGACGCGGCGACCATCCAGTACGTATGCGCCACCCAGAGCACGAGCGAGGCGAGCGTCGTCAACACACCCGCCGCGACAATCACGCCGCGCTTGTGACGGGTCGCATCGACGAGCGCGCCGGCCGGCGAAGTCGCGAGCATGCCCGCTATGCCACCGAGCGTCATCACCGTACCGATCGCGTCGGGGTGCCAGCCCTGCGCCTGCAGAAAGACGCCGAGAAACGGCCCGATGCCTGCCTGGACATCGGCCATGAAGAAGTTGAGTCCTTCGAGCGCGTACTGGGGATTCATGGTTCGATCACCCTCGGTGGCTATTCCTGTTGGGTTTGCGCATCGACGAGTTCGGCGATCTCGTCCACTTCAACGGTTCGCCCGTGCCGGTTCCTGATGCCACGTCCCCACGCATGGACATGCGCCCCAGGCGCCAGGTACGACGCCAGCTCGGCGGCGGCATGCGGCGGCATGCGCAACGACGTGCCATCGTCCAGCAGCGCGCCGCGCAACTCGCCCTTCGGACCGAACAGTGACAGCAGCACTTCGCCGCTCGCCTCCATCGGCGTGCGCTCAGCGTCAGGGTGATGATGTTTCTCGCCGTCGCGATGCGGGCCTTCGTCGAGAATGACCTTGCCTGTCTTCGACGTGAGCGAGACAGCGGCGATCATGTCCGCGCCACGCGGCTTGACGCCGCGTACGCGCACCGTGTCGCCCACCGCCACGAGCCGCGCGACTTGCCGCGACAGATGGGGCGGAAAATGCACCTGCTGCAACTGACGCGAGCCGAGCACGAAGCCGTCCAGTTCGCCGTGCGGATTCAAAAGAAAACGCGTTACCGTGCCGCGCGTTTCGGGAAGGCTGTTGGGATCGATCCAATGCATGGTCATGGTCCTTTTCGATGATGGTTGAACGGGTGAATGTCAGGTGCCGTTATCGGGCGCGCTCAAGGGGCTGGTGGCACGCGATCGTAGAGCCGGGTCAGATTGCCGGGCGATCCGAATGCCGTCGCCTGCAGCGCCGTGCCGTACTGTGTGCGTGTGCCGTAGCCTTGCGCCGAGACGTTCGCGCCGATTTGCACGAGCGCCGGAAACTGCTGGGCGATCGGTGGCGTGAGGCGGATCACGGTGCCGTCGGCGAGGATCACACCGTCCGGCTCGCCGCGTGGCGCGGTCGTGACGTGCGCGACCCGGCCCTGCGCGCTGAGGCGCGATAGCGCGACGCCGCGTAGCTCACGCGGCAGCGGCCGGGCGCCCCGCGGTGGCGGCTGATTCTCCAGTTGCTGGCCGCTGCGCGTGTCGGTGATCTGCTGCGCCGCGAGCGTGCCGCCTGCATCGCGCCTTCCGCTCACCTGCACGCTGTCGCCCGGGCGAACCATCGACGTAAGCTGCGGGCCCATGTGCGGCGGGACACGCACGAGCAGGCCGTCGCTTGTCAGCAAGCCGTCGACGTCGCCATCCGGATTGGTAAGAAAACGCGCGACGGTGCCCTGCGCGGTCGTGAAATTTCCGGCATCGGCGCGCGGCGCCGGGCCGCCGGGTGGCGGCGGGGGCGGAGTCATGGCAGCGACGCCGGGTGGCGGCACGGGCGGTGCCGTGCCGGTCGCGGCCGGCGACGGCGCAGGCGCAGGTGCGGTTGGGGGCTCAGGTTGAGTCTGGGCGGCGCATCCGTTGCTCGCCGCCATGAGCGCTGCGAGGCTCATCGCGCTCAAGATGCGCGTGGCGATGCGGCTTGGTGAGTGATTCGGAATCGCTTGCATGGTCCACTCCTTCGTAAGACGAGGAGCTTTTTGCAAGGCCTATGCCATCGGCCGGGAATCCCATGTGGCCGGGCAGCGACGCGACGAAGCAGGGCTGCGATGTCAACAAACCGGACAGGTGCCGTCCGGTTTATTGACACCTGGACACCCTGGACACCTTCGAACGGTCAGGAATCGGACAGGCCGAGATTCGCCAGACGCGTATAGAGCGACTGGCGGCTGATGCCGAGCCTGCGCGCCGCATCGGCGCGATTGCCATCGGCGAGCGAAAGCGCCCGGACGATCATGGCGCGTTCGAGTTGCGCGAGGGCGTCGTTCAGCGGCAGGTCGATGACGCCCGCGGGAATCGCATAGGCATCGTTCGCGGCCGGATCGAACAGGAAGGCGAAATCTTCGCGAGTCAGCAGCGCGGCGGGCGCCAGCGCGCTCGCGCGTTCGATAGCGTTGGCGAGTTCCCGCACGTTGCCGGGCCAACTGAAGCCGACCAGCAGGCGCTGTGCGTCTGCGGAGAGACGCTTGCGCGCCGCCTCGGAGGGACCGGCGACGGCCGCGAGGAAATGCTCCGCCAGCGGCAGAATGTCCGCTACGCGCTCGCGTAGCGGCGGCATGTGCAACGGAATCACGCTGAGCCGATACGACAGATCCTGCCGGAACGTGCCCGCTGCGACCATCGCCGCCAGGTCGCGATGCGTCGCGGCCACCACGCGTACGTCGACAGCAAGCGGCCGGTTGGTTCCGAGCGGCGTGACCTGCCGCTCCTGCAGCACGCGCAGCAGCTTCGCCTGCATCGCGAGCGGCATGTCGCCGATCTCGTCGAGAAAGAGCGTGCCGCCATGCGCTTCTTCGAAACGACCGCGCCGCTCCGAATGCGCGCCAGTGAATGCGCCCCGGGCGTGGCCGAAGAGTTCGCTCTCGAGCAGGTCTTCCGGGATCGCCGCGCAGTTCACGGCGACAAACGGTCCGCCCGCACGCGCCGATGCACGATGCAGCACGCTCGCCGCCACTTCCTTGCCGGTACCCGTCTCACCGGTAATCAATACCGTCGAGTTGGTGCCGGCCGCGCGGCCAAGACGCTTCTGTACGTCGCGCATGGCTTCGCTGATGCCGAGCAACTGCGGTTCATGCGAAGGCGTGTCATCCGCGAATCTGTGGATCGCCTGGGGAGCGGGTGTCGCGGCGCGGGTTGCGAGGATGCGCGCGAGGAGCGCGGCGATTTCGTCGCGGCCAACCGGTTTGGTCAGATGCTCGAAGGCGCCGAGCCGCATCGCGCCGATCGTGTTGTCGCTGGTCGCGTACGCGGTCAACATCACGACCGGCACGTCCTGCAGACCAGCCATGCCGCGCAGCGTTTCGAGCACGGATAGGCCATCCGCGCCCGGCAGCCGGAAGTCGAGAAAAATGCATTCGGGCGACGCCTCCTCGCGCAGACGCTGGATCGCTTCTTCGCCTGAACGTGCTTCGAGCGGCGTGTATCCAAGGTCCTGGATGGTTTCCGCGAGGCCGTCACGGAAGGCGTCGTCGTCGTCGATGATCAGGATGGTCGCCATGGGATATCGATCACAAAACAGGTCATGTTCGGATTGTCCTCGAGCCACGCGCGGCCGCCGTGCGCCGATGCGATCTCGCGCACGACAGCGAGGCCCAGACCCGACCCGTCGGGCCGGCCCGTGACGAACGGCTCGAAGATGCGTTCGCGCTCGCTCGCATTCACGCCGGGGCCGTCGTCGATCACTTCGAGCCGGAGCCGCTCGCCGTCATCGTCCGGCATGGCGCGCGCCCTGACCGTGACGTGTCCGCCGGACGGCGCATGACGCAGCGCGTTGACGATCAGGTTGTCGAGCGCGCGCGCCAGTTGCGCCGCATCGAAGACCGGCTGTGTGGTGCAGGATGCAATGTCGGCCTGCAAGGTCACATGCCGGCTTTCCGCCCGCGATTCGTGCGTACGGACCAGTCCGGCAAGCCACGCGCGCAGGTCGACTTGCTGCGCGCGGACGGTGACGGGCTGGGTAAGCGCGAGCAGGCTCGACAACTGCGACTCGATGCGGCCCACCTGCTCGATGATGATCTTCAGCGCGGCTTCGCGTCGTGAAGCGTCGCCCGCCAGCGCGTTTTCCGCCTTGAGCCGCATGGCGCCCACTGGATTGCGGATTTCGTGGGCGATCTGAGCGGCCATCTTCCCAAGCGCGCCGAAACGTTCCGCCTGCGCGAGTTTTGCGCTCAACCCGTTCGCCTCGCGTTGCAGGTGCTCTGCGCGTTCGACATAACGATTCAGCGCGTCGACGATATGGTCCAGATCGCGCTCGCCAAGCCGATCGATCCGTTTGCCCTGCTCGAGCCGGCCGTCCGGCGCAAGCGCCTGTTCAAGCCGCGTGAGGTTGCGCTTCCAGCGTCTGAGCGCCAGCGCGAGCAGCAGCGCCAGCGCCACGATGATCGCGAGCACGCCCGCAAGGAACGTCGCGGCCTGCTGCCCATACGGCCCAAGCGGCGGCCTCGCGCGCGTGAGCATCCAGGCGAGCAGGCCGGCATGACGCGGAACCGGACAGGCGACGGCGACCACCGCATCGGCGCCGCCAGAGACGACGTCGGCGCGCATCTGGCCGGTGCTGACCGCGTTTCGCAGCGTGCGAAGAATGAGCGGCGTCTCGGCCTCGGGTATATCGCGTTTGACACCGCTGCCTTCGTAAGTGGGAAACGCGTAGGCGAGAAAGCCGCCCGGTGCCCCGGGCGCGGGTGCGGAAGTCCAGAAGCCGCCTTCGATACCCTCGGTGCGGATCAGGACGAGATCGAGCACGGCGTGCATGAGATCGACATTCGTTTCGTCCGGCCGCTGCACCGACATGTCGTAACGCGACGCGACCGCCGCGCAGGTCATGGCGGCCTGCTGCTTCGCATCCGCGACGCGCTCCCCGAGCGCCGACGACAGCATCAGCCATACGGTCGCGCTCAGCAGGCTGCATAGTATGGCGATCAGAATCCACAGCGCGTAAAGCTGGGTGGAAAACGAAGGTCTCGGCATGAGGAGCCTGCAAGGGAACTGGAGCGGAACTTCAGACGCAAAATTCCTGCCTGCACATAGGGACGAGCGACCGTACCCGCGGCGCTAGCCAGCCCCGACGATGCGACGGTCGGCCGCTTCATGGAAACGACTGCCTAATGGGTCTCGCCCCAAAATCAACGATCCGAACGATATCAGAACAAGAACTGTTGGAAGAGTCGAGTGACGACCCCCATGCCGCTCGAGGTGGGCGCTCAACGACTCGGGACCCGTGCCCGCCGATGGCCGGGATGGGTGAAAACGCGCCCAGAATGCAGCATGCTAAAAATTCGACCCTTCAGATCGCGCTGCATTGGCCCAGCAGCAACTTGGGAAGGGTAAAGCGACATCAGAAAGCCGGGACAATATCTCGCTGGCGAGCGGTGCAGTGCGTTTCACAGTCAGCGACCCCACTGCCCGTGATGGCTTCATGCATATCGTTAAAATCCGATATATAATTCGTTCTGTAGCGATGCAGATGCGTGAGCGCCAACCGGCGCCATGTCTGCGTGTTGTTCATGCCCTGAAAACTGTCTCATGACGCTCGATATCGACGCGATTCACAAAGCGCTTGCCAACCCTGTACGGCGGGAGATTCTCGGCTGGCTGCGCGAGCCGTATGCGCACTTCGCCGACCAGGACCTGCCGCTCGACTACGGCGTGTGCGCCGGCAAGATCGACGCGCGCTGCGGCCTGTCGCAGTCCACGGTGTCGGCGCACCTCGCCGCCTTGCAGCGCGCGGGACTCGTCACGTCGAAACGGGTCGGTCAATGGGTGTTTTTCAAACGCAACGAGGCCGTCATTCAGGCGTTTCTCGAGTACATGAACACCGGGCTCTAAACGGCTCGTCCGCATCGCCGCGCTTCTCTCATCATGCAGTTTTTTAAGGCCCGGGCCACGCGCCCGCCACCTGAGGTGAACTCATATGCCGACTCTTTTTGACCCGCTCCAGATTGGCGACATCACGTTGCCGAACCGCATCATCATGGCGCCGCTCACACGCCAGCGCGCCGAAGAAATCCGCGTGCCGAACGCGCTGATGGCGAGGTACTACGCTGAACGCGCCACGGCAGGCCTGATCATCAGTGAAGCCACTTCCGTCACGCCGCAAGGTGTCGGTTATGCCGAAACGCCGGGCATCTGGTCGCAGGAACAGGTGGAAGGCTGGAAGATCGTCACGAAAGCTGTGCACGACGCCGGCGGCAAGATCTTCCTGCAACTGTGGCACGTCGGCCGCATTTCCGATCCGCTGTTTCTCAACGGCGAACTGCCGGTCGCGCCGAGCGCGATTGCAGCGCAAGGCCACGTGAGCCTGGTGCGCCCGGAGCGTCCGTACGTGACGCCGCGCGCACTGGAACTGGACGAAATCGCCGGTGTGGTCGAAGCGTTCCGCAAGGGCGCCGAAAACGCGAAGGCAGCCGGTTTCGACGGCGTGGAAGTACACGGCGCGAACGGCTATCTGCTCGACCAGTTCCTGCAGGACAGCACCAACAAGCGTACCGACGCCTACGGCGGCCCGATTGAAAACCGTGCCCGCCTGCTGCTCGAAATCACCGACGCCTGTATCGACGTCTGGGGCGCGAACCGTGTCGGTGTGCACCTTGCACCGCGGCGCGACGCACACACAATGGGCGATTCGGACCCGGCGGCCACGTTTGGCTACGTGGCACGCGAGCTCGGCAAGCGCAAGATTGCGTTCATCGCCGCACGCGAAGCACTCGGCGACGATCGCCTCGGCCCGCAACTGAAGAAAGCATTCGGCGGCCCGTACATCGCGAACGAAAAGTTCACGAAGGAAACCGCGCAGCAGGTGCTCGACGCGGGCGAAGCGGACGCCGTGGCATGGGGTCAACTGTTCATCGCGAATCCGGATCTGGTGCGCCGCTTCGCAACGAATGCGCCGCTGAACAAGCCGAATCCGGCGACGTACTATGCACGTGGCGAAACCGGCTACGTGGACTATCCGGCGCTGGAAACCGTCGAGTAAGCCTGTAGCGTCAGCGGAGGTCAGTAGAAGCATAAGCCGCTTCGCTAAAGCGGCTGCTTACTCGTAGCACGCTGCAGGACCACGCGGAGGATGTGACCGGAACGATATCTGGTCACATCCTCCGCGTTTTTTCATGCGTTGGCCGCTGTGCGCGGCGCGCTCGCGTCAAGCGAGGTCACGCCGCATAAAAACGCGCTTCGACTCGTCGAGGCCACGCGCGATATGCGCGTCGCGTCGCGCGACCAGTACGGCATCGAGATCGGCCTCCTCGATATCGCGAAAGCCAAGCCGGCGATAGTACGGGGCGTTCCACGGCACCTCCCGATACGTCGACAGCGTGAGCTGCGTGATCTGTTGCGCGCGCGCCCGTTGCGCGACCTGTTCGATCAGCGCCGCGCCGATCCGTTGTCCGGCATGCGAGCTCAGCACGTCGAGCTCCTGAACATAGAAGCATGCGGGCTGCGGCTCGAACATCACGAACCCCACGCAGCCACCATCGGCAGCCACGGCGACAACGATCTGCTGCGCGTCGATCTTGCGCTTGACGATTTCCAGTGCCATCGGCGGTGCATCGGCGATACCGGTCATGCCGACGCTGGCAAAGCGCTGGCCAGCCTCGAATTCGATCGCGCGGATCGCCTGCGCATCGTGCGGCGCGGCAATGCGGAACGTAAGATTGGAAGCGTATTGCATAGGCGTTTCGTAGGCTTTTTAGGGGCGATTCTGAACGACATCCCCGATATTGACATCACCCCTTCGAAATAAACAAGTGTCCGCGCCGCCACGGGACTAAACTCCTGAACACCTCACTTCCTTTCGAACCAAGATGGATTTCATGCATGTGCTGCAGGTCGCCCTGCACTTCGACCAGCACCTGAGCGGATTGATCGTGCAATACGGCGCTGCCGTCTATGCCATGCTATTTCTCGTGGTATTCGTCGAGATCGGCTTCCTGCCGCTATTCTTTTTACCTGGCGATCCGCTGATTTTCATTTGTGGCGGTCTCGCCGCCACCGGCGCGCTGAACGTCTGGTTCGTGACTGCCGTATTGTTCGCCGCCACGGTAGCCGGCAGCGTCGTCTGTTATGCGATCGGCCGCGCGATCGGCGAAAAGGTCTATACCGCCGACTATCGCTGGCTCGACAAGAATGCGCTGCGTAAGGCGCACGCGTTTTACGAAGCACGCGGCGGCCTGACCTTCCTGCTCTCGCCGTTCATTGCCGTCGTGCGGACATTCGCGCCGTTCGTCGCCGGCGTTTCGCGCATGACGTTCGCGCGTTTCGTGTCGTTCGTTACGGCCGGCGCCGCGCTGTGGATCGTCTCGCTGGTAACGGCCGGCTATCTGTTCGGCAACGTGCCGCTGGTGCCCGATCATATGAGTTCGATCGTGCTGCTGGGCGTCTCGCTCGGTGTAGGCTCGCTGCTGGTCAGCGCCGTGTGGCGTTTCGTCAACCGAAGGTTGCATACCCGCTGAACCGGCGTCTGCAGGCTTGTGAAGCCGATGCTTGTACGCTCATTGAATTTCGTGGAGAAGCGCTATGTCGCTGTCTGCTTTGCTCGTCTTCGCACTGGCGCTGATCATTGCTGCCGGCACGCCAGGCCCCAGCGTCGCGGCGCTGGTTGCCCGCGTTCTGACCAACGGCTTTCGTGACGTATTGCCGTTTCTCGCGGCGATGTGGCTCGGCGAAGCGTTGTGGCTCACCTGTGCGGTGGCCGGCCTCGCGGTGATCGCGCGCAGCTTCGGCGTGGTATTCATCGTGCTGAAGTTTGCCGGCGTCGCCTATCTGCTGTTCCTTGCATGGAAGATGTGGCGCGCACCGGCCGACGTACAGGGCAACGACTTGCCGAGCGGCCAGTCGCCGTGGCGCATGTTTGTCGCCGGCATGCTGGTGACGCTCGGCAATCCGAAGATCATGGTGTTCTATCTCGCGTTGCTGCCGACCATCATCGACCTCTCACGCATCGGCACCATCGCGTGGTTCGAACTGACGCTCACCATGCTGATCGTGCTGATGGCCGTCGACTTCGGCTGGGCCCTGCTCGCTACCCGTGCGCGCAAGCTGCTGACCACTCGCCGCGCGGTGAAGATCACCAACCGCGCCAGCGCCACCCTCATGGCCGGCGTCGCCGCCGCCATCGCCACACGCTGACTGGAAGGTAAGCGCACCCGCCAGACGCTGAGCCTGGCGGCGCCGTGGCCGCATCTCAGCCTCTCATCAGTCTCTCAGGGTCAGGCTTGCACCGCATCGCGCAGAGACGCCAGCAAAGCCTGCCACCATTCGCCATGCCGCAACAGAAACACGCGCTCCGGAAAATGGTGGCGTGCCACATGCTCCTGCGGCACCGTATCCCAGCCTCGATGCTCAACCGTCACGCGCGTTTCGTCGCCCACCGCTTCGAAACGCACCTCCACATGCGTGTGCTGCGCATCCGTGAAACTGGCCTGACGCCAGCCGAATGCCAAACGCTCGCCAGGCTCCCAAGCCGTGACTTTGCCGATCTCGAACACGCTCCCGTCCGGCTGCGTTTCGATCAGTCGGCCGCATTCCCCGGACGTACGAGGCGCCGCCGCCTGCTCGAACGACAACACACCCGCGCCTTGCGGCGTGAATTGAAACAAGCCGTTGGGGCGCCACCATTTGCCGATCTCGCGCGTGAACACCTCGAACGCGCGCAGCGGCGAGGCCGCGACGCGCAGCGACACCTGCACACGTGAGCTCATTGCTGCTGCTCCAGATGCGCTTTGAACGACAGCAGTTGCTCGGACCACAAAGCCTCGGTCTGCTCGAGCCATGCCTTCAGTTCGTTCATCGGCGCGGATCGCAGCACGTAGAGACGCACGCGCGCGTCGACGCCGTCGTGCGATTCCTCGATCAGTTCGCTCGAACGCAGCACCCGCAAATGCCGACTCATCGCCTGCGGCGACAGGCCGGTGGCCTGCGCGAGTTCGCCGGCCCGCATCGGCTGTACGCTGAGCAGATCCACCACCTGACGCCGGTTTGGATCGGCGAGCGCCGCCAGAGTGCGATCAAGCGAAACGCTGGCGGGCAGTCCCATCGGTTAGACCCACCCTTCGACTTTCAGGCCGCTCACGCGCTCCGCTTCCTCGCGCGAGACCTGGCGAACCGTTTGGCCGAAGCTCCAGACATGCCCTTCCGGATCGCGTGCCGCGTAGACGCGGTCGCCATAGAACTGATCCGCCAGTTCGCGCGTAATCACCGCGCCCGCGGCGCGCGCGCGGGCGCAATGCTCGTCGATTCCTTCGCGCAGTTGCACGTGCACCGACTGCGTATTCTTACCGCCGACCGAAACCGGGCTCGCCATGTCCGCCGACCATTCGCGGCCGATCATGATGTAGCTGTCGCCGAACCGCATTTCCGAGTGAGCCAGTTGGCCGTCGCTCTCCGTGATCACCATTTGACGCTCGAAGCCGAACGCTTTTTCGAGGAAATCGAGCGCGGCAAACGGATCCTTATAGAACACGGCCGCACCCAGCGAAGGGCGATGATACGGTTCGGTCATGACTGCCTCCTTTTATTAACCTTCCGGTTGATATTTAACATCATAGTTAAACAAATAGGAAAAGCAAGTGCGGCGTATTTGTATCGCGTCGCGTCCCCGCATGGCCCCAAAAACGCAAACCCTCCCTCGGTCGACAGACAGCAAGCCGAGCGGAGCGCGGCTTGTCGCGCCTCGAAGACATCGCTGACATAATTGATTTCCCCGATATCCCTCAGCCCCGAGGAACCCCAATGAACCACTCAGCAGCCTCCTTCCCAAGCGATGCCGTGCGCCGCGTCAGCTTTCTCGGCCTTGGCGTCATGGGTTACCCCATGGCCGGACATCTGGCTCAAGCCGGCCTCGACGTGACGGTCTACAACCGCACCGCGCAGAAAGCCGAACAATGGGTTGCCGAATACGGCGGACGCGCCGCAGCCACGCCGCGCGAAGCCGCGGACGGCGCCGATCTGGTGCTGGCGTGCGTGGGCAACGACGACGATTTGCGCAGCATCACCCTCGGCGAGCGCGGCGCGTTTGCGGGCATGACGCGGGGCACGCCCTTCGTCGACCACACCACCACCTCGGCCAACGTCGCCCGCGAACTCGCGGACATCGCGGGCACACAGGGTTTGCACTTCATCGACGCGCCGGTCTCCGGCGGCCAGTCAGGGGCGCAAAACGGCAAGCTGACAATCATGTGTGGCGGCGACGCGGCGGCCTTCGAGCGTTGCGCGGCGACCCTGCATCACTACGCGGCTGCCGTCACGCTGCTCGGCTCGACCGGCGCCGGGCAACTGGCCAAAATGGTCAATCAGATCTGCATCGCCGGTTTGGTGCAAGGCTTGTCCGAAGCGATTAATTTCGGCCAGAACGCGGGGCTCGATATGACGCGTGTCCTGGAGGTAATCGGCAAGGGCGCGGCGGCTAGCTGGCAGATGGAAAATCGCGGCAAGACGATGATCGAAGGCCGCTTCGATTACGGCTTCGCTGTCGACTGGATGCGCAAGGACCTCGGTTTCTGTCTCGACGAAGCGAAGCGCGTCGGCGTGTCGCTGCCGGTCACCGCGCTTGTCGATCAGTTCTATGGCGACGTACAGGCACTCGGTGGCAACCGCTACGACACCTCGAGTCTCATCTGGCGTCTGCGCAAACTCAAAGGCGCCGGCTAACTGCCCGCGGCGCCGGCGGGCGAGCTAGCGGGCCATGACCATGACATTGCAGCGCACTCGCTCGCCTGGAGCACGCCTTATCTGCGCCAGCGCAGCGGACGGCGCAGATGGTGCCGCTCCAGCCGCACCGCGGCGCCCGCCTGCAGGAACGTGGGCACGCCGTCGAGTTGGCCGCCTTCGCGCCGTTCGCGTTCCTCGTCGGCCTCGACCGTCCTGGCCGGGTCGATGAAAAGCGCGGCCACGATCCCCACTCCCAGCAAACACGCGGAAATCGTGAACGGCACGTTGTAACTGCCGGTGGTCTCGATCAGATAGCCGAACACCACGGGAGAGATCATGCCGGCAATACCGAAGCCCGTGTTCATCATGCCGCCCGCCGTGCCTGCGTATCGGCCGCCGATATCGAGCGGCAAAGTCCACAACACCGGATTGGTGATCTCGAGAAAGAAGAACGACGCTGAAAGAAACAGCACCGCCATCAGCGGATTGGTCGCGGACACCATCGGCAGCAGAAAGGCGAGCGAACCGCCCATGCCGACGACGAGCACCGCGCAACGCGCAAAACGCAGCCGTCCGGTACGCTTGTAGAGCCGGTCCGAAACTACCCCGCCCAGGGTATCGCCAATCACGCCCGCGAGCAGCGGCAACGCTGTGAACAGCGCCAGTTGCTTGAGATCGAAGCCGCGCGCCTCCTTCAGGTACGAAGGCAGCCAGGTCAGATAGACCCACAACAACCAGCCGTAACAGAAGTCCACGAACGTGACGAGCCACATACGGCGGATCAGTTTGCGCCATGGCGTAGCCGCACGTTTGGCGCGCTCGCAATCGCCCACGCGATAGCCGATCTCCGCAGTCTCTTCGGGCGTCACGCGCCGGTTCTGCTCCGGCGAATTCGTGAAGACGCACAGGTATAGCACCGTCCACGCGAGACTTGCGACGCCGAGCAGAATAAACGCGTCGCGCCAACCTCCCGCCACCACGATCGCAAGCACGAGCGGCGGCGTGACTGCGCCACCAAGGCGCGCGAAGCTATGCGTGACGCCTTGAGCGAACCCCCGCTCCGCCACTGGCATCCAGTAAGTAAACGCGCGCGTCGCCGTAGGAAACGCGCCGCCCTCGCCGATGCCGAGCGCGAAGCGCAACGCGACAAGCATCGCCACGCTGCCGGCGAAGCCGGTGGCGAGCGTCGCCGCCCCCCAGATCAGCGAGAGCACGGTCAGCACCAGTTTGGGTCCGTACTTGTCCGACAGCCAGCCGCCGATCACCTGCATGAACGCGTACGGATAAGCGAAAGCGGAAAACACGAGGCCGAGTTGAACCGTCGTCAGCCCCATTTCGTGCCGGATGATCGGACCGGCCACGGCAATGTTCACCCGGTCGATGTACGAGATGAAATACATCAGGCACATGACCGCCAGAATGATGTGGCGCGTCTTCACACGCCGCTTGTGCGTTTGCATGCTGTCTCCTGTGTCTCTTATATGACGCCTGGGGCGTCTGTGGTCGATCTATCCGTACGTCGTGCCGCGAAACCGCGTCGATGCGCGCGCCGTCACGTGGGCACGAGCTTCAGGCGCTGCACCTTGCCTGATGGCCCACGGGGCAGTTCCTCGACGAAGCGAAACTCCTTCGGCGTCTTGTAGCGGCCCAGTTCACGCACGCAGTGCTCACGCAGATCCGCGATGTCGAGCGCGCCCTGCTCCTGCCCCTGCGCTACGCGCGGCACGATAAAGGCGACGATCTCCTGCCCGTAGGCGGCATCCGGCACACCCACCGCCGCCGCATCGAGCACGCCGGGGTGTTTGAGCAACGCTTCGTCGATCTCGCGCGGCGCGATGTTTTCACCGCCCTTGATAATCAGTTCCTTCGCGCGGCCGTTGATGTAGAAGTAACCATCGCTGTCGCGATAGCCGAGATCGCCGGTACGCAGCCAGCCGTCCGCGGTGAACGCCGCACGCGTTTCCTCGGGACGCTTGTAATAGCCGCGCATGACCTGTTCGCCACGCAACACCAGTTCACCGCATTCGTCAGGCGCGCATTCGCGGCCGTCACGATCGATCACCTTCGCTTCACCACCTGAAGGCAGGCCGATGCTGCCGATTTTCCGGGCCGCCGGATCATATGGATTGCTGAACACCGGCGCCGCGGTTTCGGTCATGCCCATCGTTTCGATGATGCCGATGCCGAAACGCGCCTCGAACGCCCGATGATGATCGGCGGGGAGTGCCGCCGACGCGCTACGGCAGAACCTCAGCGCGGACAGATCGAAGGTGCACGCTTCGTCGCTATTGAGCAGATAGGCGACGATCGTCGGCACGACATTGATCCATGTGCAACCGTGGCGCGCGACATCGCGCCAATAAGTGCGCGCCGAAAAACGCGGCGCCATGACCACGGAGCCGCCATGAAAAAGCGGCGCAAGCAGCGTCACCACCAGCCCGTTGATGTGATAAAGCGGCAAGGCGGCAAAGACCCGGTCGCCGGTATCGAGCCGGTGTTCGCGCGAGATGTTGCGCGCATTGGCCAGCAGATTCCGATGGTCCAGCAGGACGCCCTTCGGCGCCCCTGTGGTACCGGACGTGTACATCAGCAGTGCCACATCGCTCGCATCAGGTTCGCTGTCCGACAACGCTTTGGAATCCCAGGCGGTTAGAGATGGTGTACATGTCGCGCGCTCCGCCGCGCCCCTCTGCGCGGCGCTCACGTCGGCCGCTTCCACCAGCGCCGTTTCGGCGCACACCGGCACAGAAGCCACGGCGGCATCCGGCTCCGTGCGAATCAGTGCAATGGGGCGAGTCACGCCCTCCGCACGCAATTGCGCGAGCGCGCCCGACATCGCCTCGTGCGTTTCGCCGCAAACAAAGACCATGCGCGTGTCCGAATGCTCGACGATGTAGCGCAACTGCGAAGACTGGCACAACAGGTTGAGCGGATTGGCGACGAGCCCGCTGTACATCGCCGCGAGCAGCAGCCTTGCCGTATGGATGCCATTGCTCATGAAGACCGACACCACGTCGCCGGCCCGCATGCCGGCTTCATGAAAGACCGTCTCGAGCGCGCGGCAGTCGTCGCGCAGTTCAGCGAAGGTCAGCACGTCGGCACGCGCAGCAGCGCCGCCGTCCCCTTCACATTCGGGGGCCGCCAGCAGGAACGGCTTGTCGGGATACTGCGCGGCGCGCGCGTCGATCAGCGCGCGGATGGTGCGAGGCGTGTTCATTTGCCGTACCTCGCGAAGAAATCCCCGAGTACGTCGTCCAGTTCGGGGACACGCTCCTCGATCGGGTAAGCCACGCGCGTGATATTCAGGTAGTGATGAAAGTTGAGATT
The DNA here is from genome assembly GCF_059567945.1 of Paraburkholderia sp. BGA-UO-ETr-F12. Classification (NCBI taxonomy): domain Bacteria; kingdom Pseudomonadati; phylum Pseudomonadota; class Betaproteobacteria; order Burkholderiales; family Burkholderiaceae; genus Paraburkholderia; species Paraburkholderia sp. BGA-UO-ETr-F12. Next base: position 50,674 of record NZ_JCAQOZ010000041.1, read on the forward strand.
GCTCGAGAAATTGTTGCGGCCCCACGTGCCGCATCCCATTGAAAGCGAAAACGGCAAGCCGTTATCGAAGTTGCCGCCGGTCGCGAGGCAATGCGCCTGATTCACGATCACGCGCGCCACCGGCAGCGTCGCGGCAAGTTCCAAGGCTTGCTCAGGGTCGGTGGAGTGCAGGCCGACCGAGTGCCCCGCGCCCATATACGCGTAGATGCCGCGCACAATGTCGGCCGCGGCGTCGAAGCTCTGCGCGCGATAGACGGTCAGCACCGGCGCGAGCTTCTCGCCCGAGAACGGAAAATCCGCGCCGAAGCCGGTTTCTTCGACCATCAGGAACGCGGGCTCGCGTGCGGCGATTTCGTCGAGACCGGCCGCCCGTGCAATTTCCGTTGCCGAGCGCGCGGTGCAGTGTGCGGACAGCTTGCCGTTCGACCACATCGTGTCCTGCAAGCGCGCCTTTTGCGCGGCGTCGAGCAGCACGCCGCCGCAAGCGGTCAATTCCGCCAGCATGTTTGCGTACACCGCAGCTTCAATGACCACGCTGTTCTCGGAGGAACAGCTCGTCGCGTTGTCGAAGGTTTTCGAGCGTGCAATCTTGTGCGCTGCATCGTGCAAATCGGCCGACGCGGTAACAATCGAGGCCACGTTCCCCGCCCCCACGCCGAACGCAGGCGTCCCGCTTGCATAGGCCATCCGCACATTCGCCTGCGAACCGGTCGCGACGACCAGATCGCACTGCCGCATCAGTTCAGCGGTGGCCGCCTTGCTGATCGGCGCGGGCAACATCTGGACGAGATCGGGCGAGAGACCGACTTTGCCGAATTGCGCGTGAATGAAATCGATCAGCAACGCACACGACGAATACCCTTTCGGCGAAGGCGCGACGATCACGGCATTGCCGCATTTGAGCGCGTTGACGATCTTGTTGACCGGCGTGGCCGCCGGGTTGGTGGACGGCGTGATCGCCGCTACCACGCCCACCGCCCGCGCGATCTCGACGATCCCGCTGGCGTCATGACGCTCGATTACGCCGGTGGTTTTCTGCCCGTGCAGATCGCGCAACAGCCCGAGCGTCTTGCGATAGTTCTTGCGGAACTTGTCGTCCGCGTTGCCAAGACCGGTGTCGCGCACCGCCAGCTCGGCAAGCTGCCGGTTGCGCCCGGGCTCCATGATCGCCCACGCGGCGGCGGCGGCGGCGGCATCGAGCACTTCCTGCCCCGCGGCCTCGAAGATGCGCTGTGCGGCGCGCGCCCGCGCCACCAATGACGAGACAACGCTTTCGACTTCGCCATGCGCGCCCTCGCCCACGTGGGCAGCTTCGGCTTCTGTAGCCCTGACATTCATACGGTTCACTCCGGACGGAAAAGATGGGTATGGATACCAATCTAGTGAGCCGCACCTGCTTCGGAGTCCCGTTTTTTGAACTATCCCTCGCGCGAGGCTGGCGAGAATCGAAAAGTGCAATATTCGGGACTTTCCATAGTCCCGAAAACTAAACAGACCGATGCACAATCGAACGTATAACTACGATGTTGAGGAGACAGCGTGTCGACTTCGAATCAATCGAATGCAGCGGCCGTGCGTGCATTTCGTGTACTCGAAACCCTCGCTGAGGCAAGCGGCCCGCTTTCCATGACGGATCTCGTCAATGCCCTCGAACTGCCCAAGCAGACCGTGCACCGGATTCTGGTGCAGTTGATGGATGCGTGGCTGGTCACGCGCAGCGCCAGCGACCGGCTGTACGAGTGCTCGCCGCGCGTGCGGATGCTGGCGGTCAACGTGCTGATGCACGCGGGCCCGGCTGCGGCCCGTCATGTGCTGCTGGAGCAACTGGTGGCCAAGATCGGCGAGACCTGCAATCTGACGATGCTGGCCGGCAACGACGTGGTCTATGTCGACCGGGTGGAAACGGAATGGCCGCTGCGCATGCACCTTCAACCAGGCTCGCATGTGCCGCTGCACTGCTCGGCGAGCGGCAAGCTGCTGCTCAGCTTTCTTCCGAAGGAACGGCGTGAACGGGTCATCGAAACCTTGCCGCTACGCGCCTATTCCGAGCGAACCATTACGGATCGCACTGAATTGCGCCGCGAATTGACCATTACGCGGCGGCGCCAGCTTGCGATCAACAATCAGGAACACCTGCAGGGGCTGATCGCCATCGCGGTGCCGGTCATGCTGGACCGCAATCGCGCGTGCGCGGCGATTGCCGTGCAGGCGCCGGTCGGGCGGGTGGTACTCGACGACCTGCTGGCCTTCCTGCCCGATCTGCGGTTCGCGGCGGAGGAAACCGCCAAGACGTTCCGGCAGTAGCGTGTCGCGGTGTGCCCGCGGCCGGGCATTCCGAAAAACGGAACCCTGCTCGCCGGAATCGCCCATCTAAATCAGCCGATTACCCACAAAAACCAAGGCCGGCAAGGCCACGCGGTACAATGACGCCGATCCATTTTCCGGAACGGCCAATATGACTAAAGCGGATACCCCTACCCTGCGCGCGTTCGCGCTGCTCGAGCATCTCGTGCGCGCCGAAGGTCCGGTGTCGCTTGCCGACATCGCGCAGGATGTCGATCTGCCCAAGGCTTCACTGCATCGCATGCTGGCTTCGCTCGAGGCCGGCGGCCTCGTGATCCGCGAACCGGGTCAGAAGAATGCCTACGTAATCGGGCCGCGTCTCGCGCAACTCGGCCTTGGCGTCATGATGCATTCGGGCGCACGCCGGCTGCGGCATGCCATCCTGTCGAATCTGGTGGCCGATCTCGGCGAGACCTGCAATCTCACGATGCTGCACGAAACCGAAGTGCTCTATCTGGACCGGCTCGAAGCGCCCTGGCCGTTGCGGCTCGATCTCAAACCCGGCTCGCACGTGCCGGCGCATTGCAGCGCAAGCGGCAAGCTGCTACTGGCCATGCTGCCGCGCGAACAGCGCGCCGCCCTCGTGCGCACCTTGAAGCTCGAACGCTTCACGCCGAATACCATCACCGATCCCGAACTGCTCGAAGCGGAACTCGACCGTACCGCACACAAGCGTATCGCCATCGACAATGAGGAATTCGTCGCCGGCATCGCGTGCGTGGCCGCGCCGGTGATGGATGAGAACAATACCTGCATCGCTGCAATCGCCGTTCATGCGCCGGTCTCGCGCGCGCCGCTGTCGCGCGCGCTCGAATTCGTGCCGCGTCTGCAGGAAGCCGCCCAGCAACTCGCCAAAACGTTCTAGGCCGCCGCTTACGCGGCGAATAGCCGACGCCACGGGTCGCGGCGGCGCCGCGCCTGCCGCCTACTCCTCGGGCTGCTGCGCGCGCACAAGTTGCGCAAGCAGCCGTGCGCCTTCGTCGATCTTTTCAAGCTTGATGGCCGAAAAGCCCATCCGGAAGCAGTGGTTCTGCTCCAGTCCGGTCATGAAGAAGACCCGCCCCAGTTCGATCAGAATGCCGTGTGTCTGCGCATCCGCCGCAAGGCGTGTCGCATCGAGCCACGGCGGCCCCTCGACCCAGCACGACGCGCCGCCCGACATCGGCAGATAGCGCGCTTCCGGCAAGTGTGTGTCGAGCGCGGTCATCAGCGCCTGGGCGCGCTCCCGATAGGCGTGTGCGAGGCGCCGCAGCAATGCATCGTGGTGGCCGAGCGCCAGAAACGTAGCAAACGCGCGCTGAATATAGGCTGCAGGGTGCCGCACCATCAGACGCCGCAGCGCGCGCAACTCGCGCACCAGCTCACGCGGCCCGACGATATAACCCAAGCGCAACCCAGGCGCAAAAGTCTTCGACAGACTGCCGATGTAGATCACCCGGTCCGCGGTATCCAGGCTCTTCAACGCCGGATGCGGTGCGCCTGAGAAGTTGTTTTCGCTTTCGTAGTCGTCCTCGATGAGCACGAAGTCATGGGCCTGCGCCTGTTCCAGCAGCGCATGGCGCCGTTCGATCGGCATGGTGGCCGTAGTCGGGCACTGGTGGCTCGGCGTCACGTAGACGTAGTCGCATTGCGCGAGCAGATCGGCGTCTTCGACCGGGCGCACGCCGCCGCTATCCACCGGCAGCGGCTGTAGCCGCGCATTGCGATTCTCGAAGATATTGCGGGCATCCGGATAACCGGGGTTTTCAAAGCCGATCGTGGTCCGCTCGCTCGCCAGCAGGTCCGCGATCAGATAAAGCGCCTGCTGGCAGCCGATTGTCACGACGATTTCGTCCGGCATCGCAAACACGCCGCGCCGCGGCAACACGCGCGTGCGGATCTGCTGGATCAGCGTATCGTCGTCGCGCTCGATCAGGTCCGGCGCCCAGTTGCGGATCTCCATGACCGACAGCGCTTTCATGCAGCATTCGCGCCAGTCGTTGGTGGGAAACAGCGACTGGTCGAATTGTCCGTAGATAAACGGGTATTCGTAACTCAGCCAGTTGCCCGGCTTGACGATGTTGCGTTGCGAGGACGGCCGCCTTCTGAGGCGGTGGTCCCAATCCGGCCGTGCAAGCGCCTCATTGGCCGCCTGCCCGGGGACCGTCTGCAACGGCGCGAATTCGTGCCGCCCTTCGAGAATGGCCGGATTGACGAAGTGGCCGCTGCGCTCGCGCGAAATCAGATAGCCCTCCTCAACCAGTTGCTGATACGCGAGCACCACCGTATTGCGGGCAACGCTCAACTGGTCGGCCAGTTCGCGGCTGGACGGCAACGCATGATCCGGCAACAGTTGGCCGTCCAGAATCGCCGCGACCAGCATCTGGCGAATCTGGCCCTGGAGGCTCATGTTCGACTCGGGTGAACGCTGGAACCGCTGGCTCCATAGGGCCACCGAGGTGCGACTTGCCATTCTATCTCCTGTTTTTTGCAGACGAAGCCCGTCCGCACGAAGGCGGACACCGTCATTCTGGACGCGCCAAAAAGCGCCTGCCAGCCGCCCTGAGCGGCCCGCCGGCGGGACTGGCGCCACGGCCCGTTCTGGTGCAGCGGTTGGACTCAACGATCAGCCACGTCTGGCCCTAACCCGCAACATTTTTTACTGACGATACTCGCATCAACCCAATCTCTGCGATTGGGACAAGCCCCCGTCGGCGGGCGTTCGATTCACGTGTTATTCGCGTACCTGCACGGCCATTCTGGAGACCTACGATGAAAAGCGACACACACACGAAGTTGTCCCGCTGGTTCGGCGATCTGACGCGCCGCGCGACTGTCGCGGCGCTCGCCGCAATCGCCTGCGTGGTGGCGCCAGCCAGCCATGCGCAGGACAAGGAAGTCACCATAGCCTATCAGCAGATCGTCGACCCATGGGTCGTCGCGATCGCCAACGGCTCCATCGAGAAGGAAACCGGCTACAAGATCAACTGGCGGCAATTCGAATCCGGCGCGAAGGTCGCGACCGCCATGGCCTCGGGCGACGTGAAGGTCGGCGTGATCGGCTCGAGCCCGCTTGCCGCGGCAGTCAGCCAAGGGCTCGATCTGCAGCTATTCTGGATTCTGGACAACATCAATCAGGCCGAGGCGATGGTGGTGCGCAACGGTTCCGGCATCAACAAACCGGTTGATCTGAAGGGCAAGACAATCGGTGTGCCGTTCGTGTCCACCACGCACTATCACACCATGTTCGCGCTGCAGCATTGGGGCATCAATCCGTCCGAGGTGAAGATCCTCAACATGCAGCCTAACCAGCTGGTCGCGGCATGGGAGCGCGGCGATATCGACGCCGCTTACGTGTGGGACCCGGCGCTCGCCCAACTGAAGAAAAGCGGCAAGGTTCTGATTACGTCCGGCGACCTGTCCAAGCTCGGCAAACCGACCTTCGACGGCATTGCTGTCGATCGCCAATGGGGCGAGGCGCATAAGGACTTCATGGCAAAACTCGTGAAAGCCATCGCCGATGCGGACGATCAGTACCGCAAGAATACGGCGCAGTGGAATGCCACGTCGCCGCAAGCGGCCGCGATCGCGAAGATGATCGGCGGCTCGCCGGCCGACGTGCCGGAGTCGCTCTCGCTCTATGCGTTCCCGACGCTCCAGGAGCAGGCCTCCTCGCAATGGCTCGGCGGCGGCAGTGCCGGACGCGCGACGTTCGCGCTGAAGGACACGGCCAATTTTCTTAAGGACCAGAAACAGATCAGCGCGGTGTTGCCCGACTATTCGAAGTTCGTGACCCCGGCATATGCTGAAGCAGCAATGAAACTCAAGTGACGCAAGCCGGTTCCGTCGAATCAGGAGGCAACATGGAAAGCATGAGAGTCAAGAATGTGAGCGTGGTCTTTCCGGGCCGTAAGGCCGGCCAGACGGTACACGCGCTCGACGACATCAATCTGACGATCAATTCGGGCGATTTTGTCGTGGCGCTCGGGGCATCGGGTTGTGGCAAGACCACCCTGCTCTCGCTGATGGCGGGCTTCATCGCGCCCAGCAGCGGCGAGCTGCTGCTCGGCGGCTCGCCGATCGCCGGGCCGGGATCTGACCGTGGCGTCGTGTTCCAGAAGCATGCCTTGTTGCCCTGGCTCAACGTAATCGACAACGCCGAGTTCGGCCTGAAGCTTCAGGGCGTACCGAAAGCGCAGCGGCGCGAAATAGCCGCGCGCAATCTGGCGCTGGTCGGCTTGCAGGATTTCCACAAGCACATGATCTATCAGCTCTCCGGAGGGATGCAGCAGCGTGTGGGCATTGCCCGCGCGTTGACCTGCGACCCCGCCATGCTGCTGATGGACGAGCCGATGGCCGCGCTCGACGCGCTGACCCGCGAAACGATTCAGGAACTGCTGCTCGACGTCTGGACGAAGACGAACAAGATGTTCTTCTTCATCACGCACAGCGTCGAGGAAGCGCTCTTTCTGGCGAGCCGCCTGATCGTGATGTCGCCGCGCCCCGGGCGTATCACGCATACCTACGAGCTGGATTTCAACCGTCGCTTTCTCGAAACACGCGATGCGCGCGCCATCAAGTCGAGCCCCGATTTCATCGAAATGCGCGAGCGCGTGCTCAGCATCATTTACGGCGACGAGAAAATGCACGGCGCCGAAGCCGAGGTGACACATGTTTAGCTCAAAACGGGCCCCGGCCTTCCCTCGCGGCCATGACGCCCCACTCGGAACCGACCTGCCTGTCCAACCGCCTCGCACCCCTGGTCAACGTCCACGGCTTCTGGCCAAGAAGCCGGCGCGGCCAGGCGACACCTTCGGCGTACCCGGCCAGGGCAGCAGCGTCGTCACGAGCCTCGTGACGGTCGCGCTATTCGTCGGACTATGGTTTGCCGCGACCAACCTGCACTGGATCAAGCCGCTCTTTCTGCCGTCGCCGCAAGCGGTGTATGCCAAGTTTGTGTTCGTGGCCACCGAGGGTTTCGCCAATTCCACGCTCGCGCAACATACCGGCATCAGCTTGCTGCGCGTGTTCGGCGCTTTTGCACTCGCCTGCGTGACCGCGATTCCGATCGGCGTAATGATGGGTGTCTCGCGGTTTGCTCGCGGCGTCTTCGATCCGCCCATCGAGTTCTACCGGCCGCTGCCGCCGCTCGCCTATCTGCCGCTCATCATCATCTGGTTCGGCATTGGTGAATTCTCCAAGGTCTTTCTCATCTACCTCGCCATCTTTGCGCCGCTCGCCATCGCCGCGCGCTCGGGCGTGCGCTCCGTGTCGATCGAACAGATTCATGCAGCCTATTCGATGGGCGCTTCGCGCACCCAGGTCGTGCTGTACGTAATTCTGAAATCCGCGCTGCCGGAGATCTTCACGGGCATGCGAATCGGCATCGGGGTCGGCTGGACCACGCTGGTTGCCGCGGAAATGGTGGCGTCCACCAGCGGCCTCGGCTTCATGGTGCTCAACGCCGCGGAGTTCCTCGCGAGCGACGTGGTGATCATGGGGATCATCGTGATTGGCTTCTTTGCCTTGTGCTTCGACCTGTTGATGCGCCACCTCGAACGCGTGCTGGTGCCGTGGAAAGGCAAGGTCTGATGGTCGGGCGCGGCCGCCAGCGAGCGGCGCGCCTCTCGCCCGCTCATATTACGCACTGATTTTCAGAACAAAACGTACCGTTTATTTCGCATCACCTATTGACCATCTTCGGTGCATGCTCTACATTTTAGATAACTACTTTTCGGAACAAATTGTTCCGGTTTCATCAAACATCGGAGACAGCCCATGAGCGATCACACCCCCAGCAGCGGCCCGCAGGCCATGACCCCGTCGGAAGCGTTCGTCGAAACCCTGGCCGCAAACGGCGTGACCGAGATGTTCGGCATCATGGGCTCGGCCTTCATGGACGCCATGGACATCTTCGCGCCCGCCGGCATCCGGCTGATTCCCGTGGTGCACGAACAGGGCGCCGGCCACATGGCCGACGGTTATGCCCGCGTGTCGGGCCGCCACGGTGTGGTGATCGGCCAGAACGGCCCGGGCATCAGCAATTGCGTGACCGCCATCGCCGCGGCCTACTGGGCACACAGCCCCGTGGTCATGATTACGCCCGAAGCGGGCACCATGGGCATCGGCCTCGGCGGCTTCCAGGAAGCGAAGCAACTCCCCATGTTCCAGGAGTTCACCAAGTATCAGGGCCACGTCACCCATCCCGCGCGCATGGCTGAATTCACCGGCCGCTGCTTCGACCGCGCACTGGCCGAAATGGGCCCGACCCAGCTCAACATTCCGCGCGACTACTTCTACGGCCAGATCAAGGCCGAGATTCCGCAACCGCAGCGCCTCGACCGTGGCCCCGGCGGCGATCAACGCCTCGACGAAGCGGCCGAACTGCTCGCTCAGGCGAAGTTCCCGGTCATCATCTCCGGCGGCGGCGTGGTCATGGGCGACGCGATCGAGGAATGCAAGGCATTGGCCGAGCGTCTTGGCGCGCCGGTCGTCAACAGCTATCTGCACAACGACTCGTTCCCCGCCAACCACCCGTTGTGGTGCGGCCCGCTCGGCTATCAGGGTTCGAAGGCGGCCATGAAGCTGATTCAGCGCGCCGACGTGGTGGTCGCGCTCGGTTCGCGGCTCGGACCGTTCGGCACGCTGCCCCAGCACGGCATGGACTACTGGCCGCAAAACGCCAAGATCATCCAGATCGATGCCGATCACAAAATGCTCGGCCTGGTGAAGAAGATCTCGGTGGGCATCTGCGGCGACGCCAAGGCCGCCGCGAAAGCGCTCACGCAGCGCCTCGAATGCCGCACCCTCGTCTGCGACGCCTCGCGTGAAGAACGCGCCGGCGAAATCGCCGCCGAGAAGGCCGCATGGGAGAAGGAGCTGGATGGCTGGACGCATGAGCGCGACCCCTACAGCCTGGACATGATCGAGGAGCAAAAAGGCGAGCGCACTCCCGGCGGCGGCAACTATCTGCATCCGCGTCAGGTGTTGCGCGAGCTCGAAAAGGCCATGCCGGAAGACGTGATGGTCTCCACCGACATCGGCAACATCAACTCCGTGGCCAACAGCTACCTGCGTTTCAACAAGCCGCGCAGCTTCTTCGCCGCGATGAGCTGGGGCAATTGCGGCTATGCGTTCCCCACCATCATCGGCGCCAAGGTCGCGGCACCGCATCGCCCGGCGGTCTCCTATGCCGGCGACGGGGCGTGGGGCATGAGCCTGATGGAAACCATGACCTGCGTGCGTCACAACATTCCGGTCACCGCCGTGGTTTTCCACAACCGGCAATGGGGCGCGGAGAAGAAAAACCAGGTCGACTTCTACAACCGCCGCTTCGTCGCCGGTGAACTCGACAACCAGAGCTTCGCCGGCATCGCGCGCGCGATGGGCGCCGAGGGTGTCACGGTGGACCGGCTCGAGGACGTCGGCCCGGCGCTGAAGCGTGCGATCGATGCGCAGATGAACCACGGCAAGACCACCATCATCGAAATCATGTGCACCCGCGAGCTGGGCGATCCGTTCCGCCGCGATGCGCTGGCCAAACCGGTACGCCTGCTCGACAAGTACAAGGACTATGTCTGATTCATCCGTTGTCTGAAGGCCCGGGCGCAAGGCGCAGCTTGCTGCGTGCCCGGCAGGCCGGAAATGGGGCTTCCCCTGCCGTTTCCGGCCGTTTTTTTCAACCGTGACCGCCGCCCTGTGCCATGAAAGCCATCAATCGCATCATCGAACGCGCCCGCACTTCGCCGAGACGCATCGTGCTCTGCGAGGCGGAAGATCCCCGCATGCTGGAGGCCGCGCAACGCGCGAGCCGTGAAGGCATCGCCCACATCGTGCTGGTAGGCCCGAGCGAGCGAATCCGCGCAGCGGCCGCCGGGCACAACATCGACTTGAGCGGCATGGAGCTGGTGGATCCCGCAACCTCGCCGCTCGCTTCCTCTTTGACCGAAGCGCTTTTCGCACTGCGCAGCAAGAAAGGCATGACGCTCGAGCAAGCGCAACAGGAAATCCTCAAGCCGCTCTGCTTCGCGAACCTGATGGTGCGGCTCGACCATGCGGACGGCTCGGTGGCCGGCGCTGTCCACACGACCGCCGACGTGGTGCGCACGGCGATCCAGATCATTGGTATTCACCCGTCGTTCAAGCTGGTGTCGAGCTTCTTTCTGATGATGCTGTGCGAGCCCTTCCACACGCTCAAAGGCGGTCTGATCTTCTCCGACTGCGGGCTGGTGGTGGATCCGGACGCCGGCGAACTCGCGCAGATTGCCATGGCCGCGGCTGACAGCGCGCAAAGCCTGCTGATGGAGGAACCGCGCGTGGCCATGCTGTCGTTCTCGACCAGCGGCAGCGCCCGGCACGCGGCCGTCGACAAGGTCGTGGAAGCGACCCGCCAGGTGAGAGCCGCGCGCCCGCATCTGGCGATCGACGGCGACGTGCAACTGGACGCGGCCCTCGTCTCCGAGATCGCGATGCGCAAGATCGAACACTCGCAGGTGCAGGGACACGCCAACGTACTGATTTTCCCCAGCCTCGAAGCCGGCAATATCGGCTACAAGCTGGCCGAGCGGATCGGCGATGCGAAAGCAATCGGCCCCTTGCTGCAAGGCCTGAAAAAGCCTGCCAACGATCTTTCGCGCGGCTGTAGCGCCGACGACATCTACTACGTAATCGCGGTCACCGCGGTGCAAGCGCAAAGCGCGGCTGAACCGCTCACCGCACGCGCCACACCGCTCGCGTCGTAACCCGGCCGCGGTCATCCGGCCGCGGACGCGGCTAGCGCCTGCCGCCCTGCCCGCGTGCTCCAATCCAGCTCACGATCTGCGCAAACAGTTTCATGTCGGGCGGCACCGAGAGATCGACTGCCAGACAGCGGCGGTAATACGGGCTGAGATCGAGCCCGACGCCCAGACCCAGCACCTCGACATCGCGCGAAGCCTCATGGCGCGCCACAACGGTCTTGAGATGGTTGTCGAGATAGAACGCGTCATTGGCCTGGCCCGTCGCACTGTCCATCGGGCTGCCATCTGAAATCACGATCAGAATCCGCCGTGCCTCGGGACGGGCGAGAAGACGCGCGCAAGCCCAGTCGACCGCTTCGCCGTCCACGCCCTCGCGAAACAGGTCCGCCTTGAAGAGCGCGGCGATGTCCGCGCGGGCGCGCCGCCAGTTGCGGTCGGCGTCCTTGAATACCAGATGCGACAGCTCATTGAGCCGGCCCGGGTGATGCGGGCGGCCCTGCGCCAGCCAGTCGAGCCGGGAACGGCCACCGTTCCATGCGCCGGTGGTGAAACCGAGCACCTCGGTCGTCACGCCCGCCTGGTCGAGCGCGCGCGTGAGGATATCCACCATGGTCGCCACCGGCTCGATATGCGCTTTCATCGAGCCCGAACAGTCGATCAGAAAACCGATCACGCAGTCCGCCATGAGCGTATTCCGTTCGAGCCGGAACAGGCGCCGTTCAGCGGGAGAACTAACCAGTTGTGCGAGGCGCCGCCCGTCGATGCGGCCATGCTCTTCGCCGAACGACCAGCCGTCGCGTTGCGGCAGCGCCAGCGCCGCTTTCAGCGCGTGAGCAAGCCGCGCCACGTTGATGCCCTGCGCGGCGACGCGTTCGTCAAGCCGCTCGCGAAACTCGCCGAGCAAGGCCTTGCGCACCAGCGGTCCCGCAAATAGCTCGCGGTCGTACCGTGTCGTATAGGCGCGATAACCCTGTTCCGACGCCTCGAGCACGCGGCTTTGCCCAGTTAGCGCAACGGCCATGTCCTTGTATTCGTCGTCCTCGACGTCGAACCAGAGCGAGAACGCCGTGCGCGGCGCCTTATCGTCGCTCTCCTGCTGATCATCTTCGGCACCGTCCAGCGTTGCGGCGCGAGCGGCACGGATCATCCCGGCCACGAGCCGCGCCAGTTCAAGCGCATGAACCGAAAACGCCTCCTGCTCGTCCCCATGCCGGCGCAAACCCGCCAGCGACACGCCCAGCACCGGCACGATCGCCGCGCGCGTGGCTTCGATCAGGCCCTCGGTGTCTTCGAGCACAGGCCAGCCCGTCAGGCGCGACCAGGCAATCTGCGCGACCGTGTACAGGAGAATGCCGAGATGGTCCTCGGCGAGTCCGGAGCGATAGAACGCCCGCGACCAGGCCTCGAAACGATCGCGCAGGTTCTGCACGAGGCCCGGCATGCCAGGTGGCGTCCGGGTCTCGCAGCGCAACTGCTCGAGCAATTCGAACAGCAGCCGTTCGACGGAGTCGGCCGGACATAGCCGGCTGTGCAGCGCCGCGTCGGAGTGCATCAGCCGCAATGCCGCGCCATCGGCGGCGCCGCGCAAGGACGCGAAATCGTCCAGTTGCGGGTCGGTGCGCAGATGGGGGGCATGCAGGGGCAACGGTCGCAGATCACGGCATAGGCGGCCTTCGCGGTAGTGCAACGCGGCGTCGCCGGTGAGCGCGCGCACGGCCGCCGCGCACAGCGCCTCACGCTGCTCCGCCCGGAGGATCGCTTGCCGCTGGGTCTGCTGCGGGGTCTGCTGCCGATCCTGCTGTGGATCCTGCTGCGAGGGCTTGTCCAGCGTCATCATCGGCTGCCCGCCGGGTGGCCTTCAACCTTAACGTCGGCCTCGAGTTCGGTACCGAAGCACCTCTGAAAATACTCGGCGACGATCGAACGCTCGGCTTCGTCGCACTTGTTCAGGAAGGTCAGACGAAACGCCATCGCAGGATCGCGGAAAATCTGGCAGTTCTCGGCCCAGTTGATCACCGTGCGCGGCGACATCAGCGTCGACAGGTCGCCGGCGGCGAAACCCTTGCGGGTCAGTTCAGCCACGCTCACCATCGATTCGATCAGCGCGCGCCCCGCTGCATCGCCGAGCTCCGGGACCCGCGCGAGCACGATGCCCGCCTCTTCCGCACGCGGCAGATAGTTGAGCGTGGCCACCACGTTCCAACGGTCCATCTGCGCATGATTGAGCACCTGCGTGCCGTGATACAGGCCGTTCAGATTGCCCAACCCGACCGTGTTGGTAGTAGCGAACATGCGGAAATACGGATGCGGATGAATCACGCGATTCTGGTCGAGCAGCGTGAATTTGCCGTCGCGCTCGAGAATGCGCTGGATCACGAACATCACGTCCGGGCGCCCCGCATCGTATTCGTCGAAGATCAGCGCGACCGGACGCTGCAAGGCCCACGGCACGATCCCTTCCTGAAACTCCGTGACCTGCAGATCGTCGCGCACCACGATCGCATCTTTGCCGACCAGGTCGAGACGGCTGATATGACCGTCGAGATTGACACGCACGCAAGGCCAATTGAGGCGGGCCGCCACCTGTTCGATATGCGTCGACTTCCCGGTACCGTGCAAGCCTTGCACCATCACCCGGCGATCCCGGCTAAAGCCGGCCAGAATGGCCAGCGTCACTTCCGGATTGAAACGGTAGACCTCGTCGATCTCCGGCACGTGGTCGTCACGCTCGCTGAAAGCGGGCACCATCAGGCTGGAATCAATGCCGAATACAGTGCGCACCGAGACCATTCTGTCGGGTTTGCCAGTCACGATATCAGTCACTTCATGCTCCTCCCTGCTGCGGGATGTAGATGGGGCGACGCCGAATTACGATACTTTTCGGTACGTTTTGTTCCGTTTTATTATACGCAGAATCTCACGCTTCAGGTGGCGCTTCGAGCAGCGCTTCCGTCCACATTCACCCCACAGGCCTCGCCGTCAACGCACGGTCGCCATTTCGTCGAAGGGTTTCGCGCGCCGTTCCATCGCCCGCGCGGCCCATGCCGACAGCAGTGCCGACAGAATCACATAGCCGCACACATACCAGGGCTTGCCGCCATCCAGCCGCAGCAGCGCCGTCGCGATGATCGGCGTGAGGCCGCTCGCGAAAATGCCCGAGAACTGATACACGAACGAGATGCCGGTATAGCGCACCTCCGGATCGAACAGCTCGGCAAAGAGCGCGGCTTCCGGGCCGTAGACCATCGCGTAGAAGATGCCGAACGGGATCACCACGCCGAGCCAGACGGCCAGCGTATTGCCGGCCTGCGTCTCCATCAGCCAGAACGCCGGCAGCACCGAAACGCCGCAGATCAGCGAACCCCAGCGATACACGCGCGCACGACCCATCAGGTCCGACATCCGGCCGAAGAACGGGATGAAGAAGCACATCACCATCGCCGCGATCATCACGCCGGTGAGCGCTTCCGTGCGGCTCATCGAAAGACGTTGCGTGAGGTAGCCGATCATGAACACCGCGAAGATGTTGAAGAACACCCCGTCGATCCAGCGCGCGCCCATGCCGAGCAGCACCGAACTGCGATAACGCGTGAGCATGTCGACGAAGGGAATTTTCACGTCGCGGCGATTGCGCTTGAGTGCGAGAAACTCGGGCGTCTCCATCACCTTGAGGCGAATGTAGAGGCCGAGCACCACCAGCAGCAGCGAAGCGCCGAACGCGACCCGCCAGCCCCACGCGAGGAACGCCGCCTCCGGCAGCAGGCGGGAGATACCCGCAACGATGCCCGACGCGAGGCACAAGCCAATCGACAAGCCGATCTGCGGCAAGCTCGCGTACAGACCGCGCCGGTTCGGCGGCGCATACTCATAGGCCATCAGCACCGCGCCGCCCCATTCGCCGCCGAGCCCGATGCCCTGCAACACCCGCAAGGCGAGCAGCAGAATCGGCGCCCAGATGCCGATCTGGGCGAAGGTCGGCACGAAGGCGACGCCCGCCGTCGAAATCCCCATGATGATGAGTGTGCAGATCAACGCGGACTTGCGTCCGACCTTATCGCCGAAGTGGCCGAAGATCACGCCGCCGAGCGGCCTCGTCACGAAACCGACGGCGAACGTGGCGTAGGCCAGCATCGTCGAGACGAGCGGGTCGTGCGCAGGAAAATAAAGCTTGTTGAAGACGATGCCCGCCACGACACCGTACAGAAAAAAGTCATACCATTCGACCGTCGCTCCAATCACGCTCGCGAATGCAACGCGGCGGATAACCCGCTTATCGATTGCCATAGCGCCTCCTCCAATGGATGGCCGCGCGCCGTGCCGGCAACGCAGCACTTCTAGGCCCCCGTCTGTCTCCTCCTGGGGCGCGAATTTCACCGCCTGCACGCTGTTGTTATCGGCTTCGGATGCAGCGAGTCAGGCGGTGATCTTTTTACTGCCTGCAGCTACTTCGGTTCGGTGCTTTCGCGTCCGCTCCTGCGTAGGTTCCCGCATCAATACTGTGCTTCCATGCTTGGCGATCGCACCTGTGCGGCCGGCCTGTCGCCCGCGCGCGCATCCTCGAGGATCATGCTGGACGCCTTTTCGGCGACCATCACGATCGGCACATTGGTATTGCCCGAAACCAGCGTCGGCATGATCGAACAATCGACCACCCGCAAGCCCTGCGTGCCGTACACACGCAACCGTTCGTCGACCACGGCGCCCGGATCGCTCGCGACACCCATCTTCGCGGTACCGGACGGATGAAAAATCGTCTGGCCGTATTCGCGGCAAAAGTGCAGCAGCTCGTCGTCGCTTTGCGCGTCCCGGCCCGGCCGGACTTCACGTTTCATCAGCGATGCCATCGGCTCCGTGGCAGCGACGCGGCGCGCAAAACGCACCCCTGCAACCGTGGTGCGGCGATCGAGATCGGTCGCCAGATAATTGGGCTGGATCGAAGGAGCGTCGCGCATGGTGCTCGTGCGAATCCGCACGTTTCCGCGCGACTCCGGACGCAACTGACAGACCGAATAGGTACAGCCGGGAAACGCGTGCACATCGCCGCCCGCGGTATCGGCCGACAGCGTGGAGAAGTGAAACTGGATGTCCGGCGTTTTCGCCTCGTCCGGCAACGCGCGGCAGAACATGCCGCCCTGATTGATGCCAACGGCCAACGGCCCGTCGCGAAACAGCGCCCATTGCAGGCCCATTTTTGCGCGGCCCGACCAGGAGTGCAGCAGGTCGTTGGTCGTGATTGGCCGCGCCACCTCATAGGTCAGACGTATCTGCAGATGATCCTGCAGATTCTCTCCAACACCGGCCCGATCGGCGACCACCGGAATACCCAGTTGGTTGAGCAGTTTCGCCGGCCCGACGCCCGACACCTGCAGCAATTGCGGCGACTGCAACGCGCCTGCCGTCAGCACCACCTCGCGATGCGCGCGCACTTCGTGAACCTTGCCGTGCTGCTCATAGCGAATACCTGTCGCGCGCGTCCCGTCGAAGATAATTTTCGAAGCCAGCGCGTCGGTCTCGATCTGCAGATTCGGACGCTTGCGCGCGGGCTTCAGATAAGCGACCGCAGTCGAACACCGCCAGCCACGCCGCGTGGTCAACTGGTAATAGCCGACCCCTTCCTGATCGCCCTGATTGAAGTCGTCGACCGTCTGGACACCCAGGCGATTCGACGCGGCAATGAATGCATCCACCAGTTCATGGCGCTGCTTGATCGTGGAGGCCCACAACGGACCATCCACGCCGCGGGTCGGAGACTCGCCGAGTTCGTTGTGTTCGAGCCGCCGGAAGAAAGGCAGGCAGTCCTTCCAGCTCCAGCCGCGATTACCGAGCGCGGCCCACTGGTCGTAATCCTCTTTCTGACCGCGAATATAGATCAGGCCATTGATCGAGCTGCAGCCGCCCAACGTGCGCCCGCGCGGCCAGTAGAGCTTGCGGCCGTTCATGTTCGGATCCGGGTCGGTATAAAAGCCCCAGTTGTAGACCGGATGAAACATGGTTTTGCCGTAACCGATCGGGATATGGATCCACAGAAAACGGTCAGGCGGACCGGCTTCGAGCAGGCATACCGAGTAGCGGCCATTCTCGGAAAGGCGGTTAGCGAGGACACAGCCCGCCGATCCCGCGCCGACAACCACGTAGTCGAAACTCCGTACCATTGATGACGTCTCCGTGCCGATATCTTTCTTTTAAAACCGGATCATTTCGTCCCAATTTATTGGATGAGAGTTTCGACTTCAAGCAAATCCGGTTACGATTGAATAAACCGGTACGAAAACCGACTTTTTCGTTTCACTATTCAATCTGTCCGAACGCGTTCATCCGGGTTGTCACTGATCCGTTCGGGCTGCGTTCCCCCTCATCCGCCTCGGGAAGGACAATGAGAGACACCACGCATCTCCCCTCACCTGCCCACGAACCCGCCGACGACACCCGCGTGCTGCGCGCGCTCAGCGTGCTGGAACAGCTTGCATCGGCGGGACAACCGTCGTCGCTTTCCCAGTTGTCCTCACGTCTGCAGATTCCGAAGGCAACGCTGATGCGCCTGATCGAGTCGCTCGAAGCGCGCGGCTACGTCACACACATGCCGGACTCGCGCGGCGCCGATCGCGCCATCGCGCTCGGCCCACGTGCCGCGCAGCTCGCGCTGACCACGCTCGCCAACGGCACGTTCACGCGGGCGTGCCGCTCATTGCTGCGCACACTCGTGGAGTCGCTTGGCGAAAGCTGCAATCTCACCGTGCTCGACGGCGATACCGTGCTGTACGTCGAACGCGTCGAGACGAGCGAACCCTTGCGCCTGCATCTGCAACCCGGCACGCGCGTGCCGCTGCATTGCACCGCCAGCGGCAAGCTGTTTCTTTCGCAGATGGCAGCGCCCGAGCGTGGGCTCGTCATCCGGCGCTTGCCGCTCAAGTCGATGACGTATCGCACCCTGACCGATATCGATCTGCTGGAAGCCGAACTCGACCGCCTCGCCGTGCGCGGCATCGGCGTCGACAACGAGGAATTCGTACGCGGAATGGTGGCGGTCGCGGTGCCGGTGCGCCACGTCGACGATGGCCGTGTGCTCGCGGCACTGGCCGTTCATGCCCCCACGGCGCGGGCCAGTCTGGAAGATCTGCTGAAAGCGGTGCCGCGGCTCAAGGAGATTGCGTTGCGCATCGGACCGCTGCTTCAGCCTGCAACGGCAGCGGCGGCAGCGGTGGCATCGAAGTAACGGGGAGACGCCACCCGGCTGACCCACCCGCGCATCGCTGCAGCTTGCCTCGCAGCGGCGATCTCGAGCGGACCACCGCTGCATGTCGTCAAACCACGTGCAATAGCGCGTCAATGCTTCAATGCGTACGGGGCCGATAGTCGACGAATTCCGGCTCGGTGGAAACTGCGCCGCTTTTCCGGGCCCGCCACACATACGCGACGAGCAGCACGCCGAGACTCACCACACCGAGCCACAGCGGCGTGCGCTGGTCCGGTATGAATGCCATCGCCACCAGAATGCCGAGCATGCCGACGATCGCGAAACAGGTCAGGTACGGATAGCACCACATCCGCACGCGCAGCATCTGCGGCGCCTCGCGCTCGAGCCGGGCGCGCAGCTTAAGTTGCGACACGGCAATCAGCACGTAGACAAAAATGGCCACCGTACCGTATGAATTGACAAGGAATGCGAACACCGTGTCCGGCGATACATACGACATGACGACCGACACATAGCCGAACAAGGTGCCGACCAGGATCGCGCGAACCGGAACGCCGCGGCGATTGACCCGGGCCAGCGCAGCCGGCGCGTCGCCGTGGCGGGTCAGCGCGAACATCATCCGCGAGGCCGCGTACAGGCCGGAATTGAGTGCGGACAACACCGCGGTCAGCACGATTGCATTCATCACGTTTGCGGCGGCCGGAATACCCATGGCATTGAGCGCGCTCACATACGGTGTGGCCATCGCCGGTGAATTCCAGGGCACCAGCGCCACCACCAGCATGATCGAGCCGACATAGAAAATCAGCACACGGGTAATCACCGAATTGGTGGCCTTGGCGACCGCCTTGACCGGCTCATGCGCTTCAGCGGCGGCAATCGTGACGATCTCGGCGCCGAAGTAAAAACCCGTTGCCGCAACAGCGCCGCTCAACACCGGTCCAATGCCCTTCGGCATCAGGCCGCCGTGCGAAAGCAGCGTCGGCATCACGGCCGTGGTGTGCATCGATGCGGGCCACAGACCCAGCACATAGAGCGCGCCAAGAAACAGGAACACGACGATCGCGGCCACCTTGATGGACGCGAACCAGAATTCGAACTCCCCATAGCTGCCCACCGAGATCAGGTTGGTCGCCGTCAACACGACCAGCAACACGAGACTGATCGCCCACGCCGGCGTATCCGGCAGCCAGAATTGCACCAGTTTCGCGCCGGCCACCGCCTCGACGGCCACGACGATGACCCAGAAATACCAGTACATCCAGCCGGTCAGAAAGCCGGCCAGTTTGCCGGGCCCGCGCTTGCCGGCAAAGGCCATGCGCGCATATTCGTAGAACGAGCCCACGGCCGGCATCGCACAGGCCATTTCTCCGAGCATGCGCATGACGAGCACGATCAGGCCACCGGTAATCAGAAACGACAGCACCGCCGCCGGGCCGGCCTGCTGGACCACGACACCGCTACCGACAAACAGACCCGCGCCAATCACGCCGCCCAGCGCGATCATGGTCATATGCCGCTCTTTGAGGCCGGTCTTCAGTTCACTTCGATTCGATACTTGCATGTCACCTCCACATCCTGTTGATGTCGGCGCCGGTCGCGCGGACCGCGTGCGCAGTCCCGGAACCAGGGCGCCGTCAATTCGGATCGAGCGAGAACGCCTGCGCGCCTCGCTGCATCGTGTTTTTTCTTATGGCTTAACGCGCGGACCTGTCCGGCCGCGCAGCGCCGCCGTGCGCGTGCGGCGCGACGGCGGCCGAATGACGTGCCGCAAGCGGCGCGACACGCAGAGCGCGTTCAAGGTTTCTCGTCGCGCCGGAAGTACAACTGGTAGAGCATGCGTTGGCCGATGCGGCGAAACGGTGCGAACGGATGGCCAGGCAATGGCGAGGTGAAGATCGGCAGCGTCTGCTTCGCCCCTTTACCGGCTATCCGTTCGGCGAGGCGGCGCCCCGCCTGCTGCGAATATGACACACCATTGCCGCCGTAGCCCAGCGCGTAAAACACCGACTGCTTCGGGTCCGGCTGACACACGCGCGGCATCATGTCGTGGCTCACATCCACCCAGCCCCACCATGAATAATCGATCTGGATACCGCGCAAGGCCGGGAACTTGCGGCCCATTCCTTCGATGAGCAACTCGTAGTGGCGCGAATTCGGCGCATCCGCACCGGTGATCGCGCTACGGCTGCCGATCTGCAACCGGTTGTCCGGCAGGAAGCGATAGTAGAAACGCAAAGTGCGCGTATCGGTCAGCACCTGCGTCGTTCGAAAATTGCACGCGGCGATTTCCTGCTGCGTGAGCGGACGCGTCACCATCGAATTCGACAGGATCGGCATCACCCGGCTCGTCAGCGAGGGATGCAGGTTCGGCGCCGTATAGGCGCCGGTCGCGATACCCACCGAACGGGCCCGCACAATGCCGCCCGGCGTGCGCAGATGATGAATGCCGTTAATCGTTTCCCAACCGATCACCGGGCTCGACGGATGAACCCGCGCGCCCGCTTCGCGCGCCAGCCGCTGATAGCCATACGCCAGTTTCAGTGCATGAATGCCGATGCCTTCGGGTTCGTGCAGCGCGCCGGCCGCCTCGGAATCGTTGACGTACTCGCGGCGCAACGTCGCCTGGTCGATGAGCTCGGACGGATAGCCGAACACGTCTTTCCAGACCTTGGCTTCGGCGGCGAGTTTGGCCATCATGCGCGGCCGGTGCGCAATCAGAAAGTGGCCGCCGGGTTGCGGATCGCAATCGATTTCGGCCACCAGCGACTTGAAGTTGTCGAAGCCTTCCTGGATCTCGTCGTGCATTTTCAGCGCGACGTCTTTACCCCAACGCTCGATCCATTGCGAACGCGACAGACGTCCCGATGCGTTCTGCCCCTGTCCGCCATTGCGGCTGCTGCAACCCCAACTGGTTTTGTTGGCCTCGAGCACCACCGCCTTGATGCCATGCTCGCGCGCCAGACAAAGCGCGGTCGCGAGCCCGGTATAGCCCGCGCCGATGATCGCCACGTCCACGTCGATATCTTTCGTGATCGGACCGTCGTCGGGCGGCGGCGTGCCGGCAGTCGCGGCCCAATAGGTCGGTGCGTACTGCTTGCCGTGCCCCGGCCCCGGCGAGACCAGCGGGTCGTATCGCGGGTCATACTGTGTCGCGCCGTCCCGTCCTGTGGACAGACCGTCGCCGACCCGTGTGATGACACTTTGCGCCATGTGAAGCTCCTCGTCGGCGTCAAACGTTCTGCTTCGGACGTTCCTTGCGGAACGCGCGCTTGACCGCAATCAGGCCGTCGCGGAACTCGAACAGATCGCAGCCTTCCGCTTCGATGCGCCAGCCCTCCGCATGCGTGCCCGTGAACACCCACTCGGACACGCCACGCTCACCGATAACGTAATGGCGTCCGTCTCCCCAATGCGCATCCGGGAAAGTCTTGAAGACCGTTTCGAACGCCGCGCGCACCGCCTTGCGACCAACGAAACGCGTGCCGTAAACTTCGTTTCCGCCGGCCGTGTCGAACACACAGTCTTCGGTCATGAAGCCCATCAGCGCATTGGCGTCGTGACGGTTGAATGCATCGGAAAATGCAGCGAGTGTGTCCGCGGTGACCTTCGCTGCGGACGTTTCTGTTGTAGCCATCCATGTCTCCTGCTTGGTGATTTGGGTGAGACTCGTGAGCTTGCCTAAGCGGCGATCTGTTATGGAAAAGTGTAAGTTTGGTGTCGGCTCGACGGTAGGGCCAGTGCGCTGGTTTCGCCTGGTGCAGTGTGGTGCGGTGTGATGCGGCGCGTGGCAAAGAAGGCGCGGGTTGACGGACCGCGAAGCGCGTTTTCTGGATTCAGGCGGTGGGTATGCTGTGTGTGCTGCGTGTGCGAGCCACGCTGCCGCGCAACGGAAGTCAGTTCAGCACTTGCGTGCCTTCGAGGCAACGCATGATCGCGCGCTCGTCTTCGCCTGTGAAACGGCCGATCAGGACGAGTGTCGATTCGGCCGCCGCATGACCCGCGAATGGGGTGATGAGAATGCGCCCGCCTGCTACATGCAGCTCTTGCGGCGAGCTGTCCTGATCCAGCCAGACAATGCCCTTCGCTCGCAACAGCGTGGCGGAGAGGCCGCGCAGCGCGGCCCGGAGTTTCTTCCGGTCCAGAGGAAAGTCCGAACGGAAGGAAAAACTGCTGATATCCCGATGCAGGCTCGAAGCGCCAGCCGTCATCGCGCCTCGCCCACCCGCTTGATGACGAGGCACCACGCTAGCGTCGAAGATCAAGGCCGGCGGTATCTGTCCATCCACCGCCTCGAACAGGATGGAGGTGGTCGCAAGCGCTAGCACGGCCTGCGTTGCCGCGACCTTCTCCTGCTCCGTCACGAGGTCGGTCTTGGTGAGTACAAGGGCCGTTGCGCCCGCAATCTGGCGGCGCACAATATCGCCGACATAAGGATCGAGCAAGGTTGCGCCGATGCGCTCGGCATCCACGGCAACGATGATCCCGAACAGCCTGAAGGCCCGGTCGAGCAAGCCGATCTGCGCGATCTTCACCGGATCGGAAACGCCGCTCGCTTCGATGATCAATAACTCGGGACGTTCGGGCCGCGCGCTGATTTTCACGAGCGCGTCGACGAGACGGCCGCCGATCGAGCAGCAGATGCAACCGTTCTCCAGATTGATGACATCGTCCGTGCGTTCGCGGATCAACGCCGCGTCGATATTGATATCGCCGAAATCGTTGACGAGTACGGCCACCTTGCGCTGCCCCGCCATCGACAGCACATGGTTCAGCAAGGTCGTCTTGCCCGCTCCCAGATAGCCGCCCAGCACCACCAGAGGAATAGGCGGCCGGACACCGGGCGCAGCAGTATCGTTCACCACGCCGTTCATTTTTCCGGCGACTGGAATACGCGGCCGCCCAGCACCGTGCCCCACACCTCAACGTCTTTCAGTCGTTCGGCGGCGACTTCGCTCGGGTCTTCCGCCAGCACGGCGAAGTCCGCGAATTTGCCCACTTCGATACTGCCGATCAGATGATCCATCTTGAGCGTATAGGCCGCGCCGAGCGTGATCGCGCGCAACGCGTCCGCCACGGGGATGCACTCGCTCGCGCCCAGCACACGGCCGCTCGCGGTCTTGCGCTGCACCGCGCACCATGCGGTAAACAACGGGCTCAACTGCGTGATCGGCGCGTCCGAGTGAAACGCAAAGGGAATGCCCAGCCGCCGCGCCGAGCCCGCCGCGTTCATGCGGTTCGCCCGGTCGGGGCCCATGGTCTGCGCGTAGTGGGCGTCGCCCCAGTAGTAGATATGGTTGGAGAAAAAATTGATGCACATGCCAAGTTTCGCCGCGCGCGCCAACTGGCTCGCGTCGGCCATCTGGCAGTGCTGCAGCGTGTGACGGTGGTCGCTGCGCGGGCACGCGTCGAGCATCTTCTCGACGGCGTTAAGCACGACCTCGGTGGCTTCATCGCCGTTGGTATGAATATGGAGTTGCAGCCCCGCGCGATGAAACGGCGTGAACACCTCCTCCAGTTGACTCGGCGGAATCAGCCACAAGCCATTGGGCTGCCCGCCGACATAGCCGGGCCATTTCAGCCGCGCGGTAAAGCCTTGAATCGATCCGTCGACGATGAATTTGACTGGCCCGAAGCTCAGTTTCTCCGTGCTGTCACGCATCGCCGACAGTACTTTTTCAGCGCCGCCTTCGGGGCTGCGCTGCGGCGCGAACGCGGGCACGATCCGGATCGGATACTGCGGATCGGCCGTGACTTCGCGCAGATTGCGATTGCCCAGCGCCGACAGATCGTTGACCAGATCCGTCGCGGTGGTCACACCGGCGAGTTGAGCGACCTTACCGAAATTCCAGATCGCCGCTTTCTTTTCGCTGGCCGCAATGGAAAGCTGACTGCCGATCACCTCGTACACCGGGAACATGGCGGCGAATTCCTGCAGCTCGCCGGTCGGCTGTCCGTCTTCGCCCTTGTCGATGCCGTCGATATCGGTGTTCTCGTCGATCCCGGCGAGCGCCAGCATGGCGGAATTGACGTTCATCAGATGCACGCTCGCGTGCAGCACGACAATGGGCCGGGTAGTCGAAACGGTATCGAGTTCCTTGACCGACAGGCGGGTCGTGCCGAAGAAAATCGGATCGAAGCCCCATGCGAGCAAGGGCGCCGCCGCGTCGGTCATACTGCGTTGCGCGTCCGCGAGCCGCGCGATCACCGCGTCCAGCGTTTTCAGACCGGGCCACAACGTGCCGTCGGGACCGCGCCGGTCGTAGTAGCCGAGATACACGGCGTCCCACATGGCGCCTTCCATCAGATGACAATGCCCTTCGACAAGACCCGGCATCAGCACCTTGTCCTGAAACGTGTCGACGATCTCAACCTCGCCCCAGCGGCTAACCTCATCCAGATTGCCGACAGAAAGAATTTTGCCGTCCCGCACCGCAACGTGCGTGGCATGCGGCTGGGCCGGATTCATGGTCAGAATCTTTCTGGCGACGAATACCGTGACGGGACCTCGTTCAATCGAATTCATAAATAGATGGTCTCAGATTCAGAAAGCGGGCCGAATGCTCAGGATAGCGCGTGAACCGGTTTGCGCTTCCAGCCATGGTTCAACATGGCGGTCACTGCGACGTTGATCACGAGACACAGCAAGCCCAGGTTGAATCCGCCGAGATCGGCATGAAGCATGTACAGGATGATCGCGAGTATCTGGCCAGTGAGGATACCGGTTGCAATCGCGGCCGGTTTGACGCGAAGCGAAAACAGAATGATCATCACGCCCGGGAAAAACTGGGTCACGCCGTAGTACGCGGTATTGATCAGCGTGAGCATCAGATTCGGCGTCAACAGCGTCATCACGATCGAGACCAGCAGGTAGATCACGATCACCGTTTTCGCGGTGGCTTTCTGCCGGTTCTCGGGCATCTTCGGCAACAGATTGCGCGTCACGATCGGGCCGATGGCAAGACAGATCCCGGTTAGCACCAGCAGGCCGGACAGCGAGGCGCCGGCCGCCACCAGACCCAGCAGCCAGCCCGGCAGCAAGCGGATCGCCGCCGCGAAGAACGCCTCATTCGGCGAGCCGAGATGCAGGTTCTGACTGATCGCATAGTAGGAGGCGAGCACCAGGAATGGATACATCAGCATGTACAGCGGCATCGCCACCTGGGTACGCCGGATCGTGTTCGGACTGGCCGCCGTGAAGAAAACCTGCACCGCGAACGGCATCACGTAGAACCCTAGCGACTGGAACAGCATGGTGCTCATCGAGAACGTCAGTTGGCTGGCGTTCATGCTGTTGCTGACGTGCAGGCTCGCGGCGTGAAAAACCTCCGTGACGCCGGATTCCCACGCGACCGCGAGCCCGGTGATCACAATCGCCAACACCATCAGCACGTCTTTCAGGATCGCAATGTAGGCCGACGCCCGCACGCCCGAAATGGCGATGTAGGTAAATGCCAATACCGCGGAGATCAGGATCAGATAGAGCGGCTGGAAATTCCAGCCGAGGCCTTTGAACGCGGCAACCAGCCCCGTGAACTGCAACTCCCCCCACGGCAGCAGGAACAGAATCGCCGATCCGGCGACGATCAACTCCAATGAGCGACTGCCGAAATGGCCTTTGAACAGATCGGGCAGCGTAATGGCGTTATAGCGTTTGCCGGCCTCCCAGATTTTCGGTCCGATGAAATAGCCGACGGGATACGCCAGCAGGATATAGCCAAGAAACCAGACCCCATACGTCGGTCCTTTGGCATAAATGCCGCCGGGAAAGCCGACCATCGTGCCAATGCTGTAGATCTCGCCCGCGGCGAGGAAAAAGACCAGGTACGCGCCAAACTGACGGGACGCGACAAAGAAGTCATGCACGCTTTGCGCGCCATGCCCTTTTTTGGAGCGTATCGCCAGATACAGCGAGAAGAGAATCAAACCGAGAAAGACAACAGTGGACATCCGGGCTCTCCTGCTGCTTCAGTGGGTTTGCGGATCTGCATCGTCCGCGTGGCGATCGAACAGACGCCAGCAAATCTGCAGGCAGATCGACGTCAGAACAAACCACATGAAAATCCACGCATAAATGAACGGCACGCCCAGCACGAACCGGTCGACTGAGGCCACCCAGGGCAGCAGGCCGATCACGCCGATATAAGGGATGCCGATCCCGATCAGGAACTTGAGCATGAAGTCTCCGTCAGCTTTTTTGTAACCAGTGAAATTACCTTTGCTGATCCGCGGCACGCGGATGCGGCACGACGGCCGTAGCAGACGATTACAATGATTTCAGTATCGGTGGCCGAAAATGCACCTGGTTAGTACCAGCGATAATAAATCGCCTGGTCCACATGAGCGTGGACCTTGAGCGGACATTGCACCCGCTCATACCTCGATGGCAAGGTCGTTTTTACGTGTTTTTTTTACGCGCCGTTACGTAAGCAGCGCGACCAGTCCGGAACACAGCAGCAAGGCGCTCACGAAATGATCGACCCGGCGCACCGGCACGCGCCGCCGCAGACGCTCCCCCACGGAGACACCAAGCACAAACACCGGCACGAGCAGCACCATCGAGCTGAGCTGGGGCGCGTGAACCTGATGTTCGGCCACAAAAAGGGCCACCACGCCCACGTAGAGCACCGCAAAATAAGCGAGAAGATTGGCACGCAGCGCGGCGCCCTGGCCAATGCCGTTGAGATAGTAGACGGCCGGCGGACCGCCAATGCCGCCCAGCGCGGTCAGCGCGCCGCTCATTGCGCCGGCTGTGAAGGTCGGCCGCCAGCCGCTATCGTGAAGCCAGCGCCAGCCGCGGATGTGCATCACCGTGGAGGCAAGAACGGCGAGCGCGACGAGCCGGCGCAGTTCCACCGCGTTCTCGCTCGCCATCCATAGGGTCGTGACTGCCGTGCACGCCATCGCGACCAGCGCGAGAGGAATCACCGTGCGCCAGCGCACCGCGTTCGCCCAACTGCGCACGCCTTGCAGCGAGGTCGCGAAATGGATCAGGACGATCAGCACACCGGCTTCGGGTGCCGGAATCAGCAGCCCGAACAGTGGCGCCATGACGAGCGCGCCGCCGAACCCGGTCAGGCCTTTTGCCATGCCCGCCACCACGGTCACCAGGGCCAGACATCCCAGGATGGAAGGAGTATCGGCAACATTCATAAGTCGTTCGTTCGCAATGGACGGAGAATCGAAGGTCAAATCGATTGCTACGTTTTGCGCACGATGACAGCTTCATGAAAGGGCCGGTATCTTCGCAATATTCCGAACACTCGCGTAGTGCCAGCGGCGTCCTTTCGATGGTGCCAGCCGGAACTGGCACGCCAAACGCCCTGTTATCGACGCGCGAGGCCCGTTTGTGGCCGCGCTGCTGGTCAAAACAGGCTCAGCAGGCGTCGCTGCCTACATAACGCGTCGCCACGGCCAACGCGATACGCCAGACCAGCGCGGCCAGCAGCGACAAGCCGATCGCCAGATAGACCGCCACGCGAATCCCGGTATCGAGCGGCTGGACCGCGGTCATCAAGGCGCCGAAGATTGCCACGCCAAAGGCGGAGCCGGTCTGCCGGCTCGCGTTGAGCACGCCCGCCGCGACCCCGGCGCGCGCCTTGTCCACGGTCGTCATCAACGCGGCGGTCGCCGCCGGCGTAATCACACCGGCCCCGAAACCGACCGCCGGGAAGCACAGCGCGATACGCCAATACGGCGCGTTGTCCGCGAGCGCGAGGAGTCCGGCGAAACCCAGCGCGTACAGCAGGAAGCCACCGCAGACGAGTCGTTGCGCGCCATACGCCCTGTTCAATGCGCCCGATGCAAAGCTGCCGATCGCCACCATGGCGGTCAGCGGCAAAAATGCCAGGCCGGTCAGCAACGGCGACCATCCACGAGCGGACTGGAAGTAGAGGCTCAGCAGAAAGAACAACCCGTAAAACACCAGGCCGGAAATCGACGAAGCAAACGCCGACGCAGAAAACACCGGACTACGAAAGAAGTGTAAAGGCAGCATCGGCTGTTTGCGTTTGGTCTCGACCAGCACGAATGCAATCCAGGCGACAAGCGTAAGCACGGCGCCCACGCGAATCATGCCCATGTGCCAGCCGAGCTTCGCGCCTTCGATCAACACGGCGACCGATGCGCCGAGCGCCACGATAGCGAGCAACTGACCGGCAATGTCCATCTGCCTGTCCGTAACGTCCGGCCGCACCGAGTCGACGCGCGTGGTCAGCCAGGCGCCAATCAGCGCGATCGGCACATTCACCAGAAAAATGCTCCGCCAGCCCAGCAGATGAATCAGCAGACCACCGGCGAGCGGCCCCGCCGCCATCGCGATGCCACCGCATCCGGCCCATACGCCGATCGCACTGGCTCGCTGCCGCGCGACCGGAAAAGCACGGTTGATGAGTGTCAGTGAGCACGGCACCAATAAGGCCGCGCCGACGCCCTGCCCGATCCGGGCGGCAACCAGAACCGGCAAATTCGGCGCCAATCCGCATAGCGCCGACGCGCAGGCGAAAATCAACAGACCGGCCAGATAAACGGTCTTCGCGCCGATCCGGTCGCCTAGCGCGCCGCCGCTCAGCAGCAGGCTGGCGAATGTCAGCGTATAGGCGTTGACCACCCATTGCAGACCGCTGATATCCGAGTGCAAACTCATTGCCACCGGCTCCAGCGCAACATTTACGATCGATGTATCGAGTAGGACAATGACGTAGCTGAGGCATGTCGCGATCACTACCCGTTTCTGATATTCACGTTCATTGTTCAAGAGTTCCAGCCCCTGGTGATCGGTTCGCCGTTGACTATAAGACGGCTCGCACTGAGAATGCTTCGGGCTGTATCGAAGTATCGAACCGTATAAACGGGCGGTTCTCACCGACCGACACGCGTCAAACACGCATCAATCGAGGACGCAGCAAACACATGGGCGAGCACAATATTTCGAGCGTTGCGCATCTGATCGCCGAGCCGGTTCGTTCGGTAATGCTGATCACCCTCGTCGACGGCAGCGCCATGTCGGCCGGCGCGCTTGCGCGAGCGGCGGGCGTCACCGCGCAGACCGCCAGTTCGCACCTCGCCAAGCTGCTCGACGGCGGTTTGCTGAGTGTCGAAAGCAAAGGCCGGCATCGCTATTACCGGCTCGCCGGCCCGCACGTTTCCCATGTGCTCGAAAGCCTCGCGACGATCGGACCGGTCACCCCCGCCTGGCGCCATACACCCAATCGTCCCGCTCAGGCGCTGCGTTTCGCGCGCTGCTGCTACGACCACCTGGCGGGACAGATCAGCATCGCGGTGACGCAAAGCATGCTCACGCGGGGTTTCATCGTCGAGGCCGGTGAGCGTCAATACGCTGTCACCGCGCCAGGCTGCGAATGGCTGCAGCAACTCGGCATCGATATGAACGAGCCGGCATTCAGCCAGGCATCGGAGCATGCGCGCCAATGTCTTGACTGGACCGAGCGGCAGTATCACGTCGCGGGGCCATTGGGCGCCCGGCTGATGGACGCCTTCCTTGCATGGGGCTGGATCAGCAGGTCGTCCGCGGCGCGCTCGGTGAGCGTTACGGCGCTCGGCTGGGAAGGACTCAAGCAGCATTTCGGCATTTCGCGCGACGCTTGCGGGCCTGGCTAGACCTTGACGCCCGACAGATGCGAAGGTAACCTGTGAAGGTAACCTTCACATCTGCCCGCATGTCCAGCAACGACACCCCCTCCGATCCCGACGCCTTGCACGCCACGGCGGAAGACCTGCGTGTACTCATCGGCAAGTTGCGCCGCCGCTTGCGTGAAGAGGCGCACGTGGGCGATTTCACGCCGTCGCAGGTGCAGGTTCTCCTCCTGCTGGAACGCGAAGGTCCTGCAACGGTCACCACGCTCGCGCGTATCCAGGGTATGCGTCCGCAATCCATGGGCGAGCAGCTTTCAGTCTTGAAAGCTGCCGGGCTCGTCAGCGGCGCGCCCGACCCGAACGACGGGCGGCAAACCGTTCTCTCCCTCACACCGGCCTTCCGCAAGAAGATAAAAGCCAGTCGCACGGCACGCGAAGACTGGCTATTCCGTACGATGCAGACCCGCTTCTCCGCCGCCGAACAGAAACAACTCGCGATTGGCGTCGAACTGCTCAAACGCCTCATCGACTCGTAACGCACAGGAAAACACCATGGCTCTCACTACACTCGACCCAAAGACCGCATTGGTCGTCATCGATTTGCAGCAAGGCATCGTCGCGCTGCCCACTGCCCACCCCACCGCTGAGATCGTCAAACTCTCCGCGGGCCTGGCCGATGCATTTCGCCGTCACGGTTTGCCCGTCGTGCTCGTCAACGTGGCGGGCGGCGCACCGGGCCGCGCGGAACAATCGCGCCCCACGGGCGATTTCCCGGCCGGCTTCGCGGACCTCGTCCCCGAACTGAAGCAACAGCCGTCGGATCATCTGGTGACCAAGCGCACCTGGGGCGCCTTCACGAACACGGACCTCGAAACGTATCTGCGCCAGCAAGGCGTCACGCAAGTGGTGCTGGTCGGTGTGGCCACCAGTATCGGAGTCGAGTCCACCGCGCGTTTCGCCCATGAACTCGGCTTCAACGTCACGTTCGCGATCGACGCCATGACGGACATGAACGCCGACGCTCATACCAACAGCATCACGCGAATCTTCCCGCGCCTCGGCGAAACCGGCACGACGCAAGACGTCATCGATCTGCTCGAGAAGTCGCGCGCATGACCACCTGTTTGAACCGCTGCGCGGCGCGAATCGCTCACCCGGAGATGTCCCGGTGAGCGGCACATTCCGTTCGCTGCGCACGTTCAACTACCGCGTCTGGGCCAGCGGGGCGATCGTCTCCAACATCGGCACATGGATGCAGCGCACGGCGCAGGACTGGCTCGTGCTCACGGAGCTCACGCATCACAATGCCACATCCGTGGGCATTGTGATGTCGCTGCAGTTCGGGCCGCAGATGCTCCTGCTGCCCCTCACCGGTTACGCGGCCGATCATTTCGATCGCCGCAAGCTGCTGTTCTTCACTCAGGCGGCAATGGGCACGCTGGCGTTATGCCTCGGGCTGCTCACCGTGACCGGCCTCGTGCAGCTATGGCAGGTCTACGTGTTCGCGGGCTTGCTCGGCTGCGTCACCGCGTTCGATTCGCCGGCGCGTCAGACCTTTGTCTCCGATCTGGTGGGAGAAGCCGATCTGTCGAATGCGGTCGCGCTGAACTCCACCTCGTTCAACGCGGCGCGCATGATCGGCCCTGCCGTCGCGGGGCTTCTGATCGCTTCGGTGGGCACCGGCTGGGTGTTTCTGATCAACGCGCTCTCGTTCGTCGCCGTGCTTGGTTCACTGCGCACGCTGCGCCTCAGCGAACTGAAGCTGAAACCGCGCGCGACACGCTCGCGTGGCAGTTTCGTGGAAGGCTTCAAGTATGTGTGGACGCGTCCCGATCTGAAGGCCGCACTGTTGATGCTGTTCCTGATCGGCACCTTCGGGCTGAACTTCCCGATCTTCATCTCGACCATGTCGGTCACCGCGTTTCATGCGGGCGCGAGTCAATACGGCGTGTTGAGCTCGACCATGGCGATTGGCTCGGTGACCGGTGCGCTGCTCGCCGCCCGCAGAGCCAGGCCGCGCATGGCGATCCTGCTTGGCGCAGCGGCAGTTTTCGGCGTGAGTTGCACGGTGGCTGCGCTGATGCCGAACTACGTCCTGTTCGGCCTCGCGCTCGTCGTGGTCGGCGCGGCAACGCAGACGTTCAATACCTCGACGAACAGCCTCGTACAAATCTCCACCGAGCCGGCTATGCGTGGCCGGGTGATCGCGATCCTGCTGGCCATCTCGCTTGGCTGCACGCCGCTCGGTGCACCGGTGGTGGGTTGGGTGGCGGATCGCTTCGGCCCGCGCTGGGCGCTTGGCGTGGGCGCGGCATCGGGCTTTGCCGCGGCGGTGGTCGGCCTGATGTATCTGGTGAAGTACCGCCAGTTGCGCGTGTATGTCGAGGCCGGCCGCTTGCGTTACAGCATCGACGATCCGCGCCAGGCGCCGCCTTACGTGAGCCCTGTCACAGCGATACAGAACGCCGTACTAAGCGAAGCGGAAGAGGATTCGTCCGCCGGCGTTTAACGTGTGCTGATCCGCCCGCTGCATGAAACACGGCAACGTGCCCGCCCAGCCTGACTGCGGCCACACGAACAAAAAAGCCGCGCCTGAAATCAGGCGCGGCTTTTTTTCGCTGCAATAGCGTCTGCGTGCTTACTTCGCAACCGGCATCGTGAACTCCGCACCCTTCGCGATGCTGTCCGGCCAACGCTGCATGATGCTCTTGTAGCGCGTATAGAAACGCACGCCTTCTTCGCCGTACGCGTGGTGGTCGCCGAACAGCGAGCGCTTCCAGCCGCCGAACGAGTGCCATGCCATCGGCACCGGAATCGGTACGTTGATACCGACCATACCCACCTGAATCTGCCGGCCGAATGCGCGCGCCACGCCGCCGTCCGACGTGAAGAGCGACACGCCGTTGCCGAACTCGTGCGCGTTGATCAGGTCGACCGCGCTCGCGAAATCGGGCACGCGGACCACCGCCAGCACCGGGCCGAAGATTTCTTCCTTGTAGATATTCATCCCGGTGCCGACCTGGTCGAACAGCGTGCCGCCGATGAAGAAGCCCGCTTCCTGCGCGACCGGATGAGCGCGGCCGTCGACGATCAGCTTTGCACCCTCCGCGACGCCCGCGTCGATATAGCCCGCCACCTTGGCCTTATGTTCGGCGGTCACCAGCGGACCCATTTCCGCGTCGAGGTTCTCGCCGTTCTTGATCACCAGCGATTTCACGCGCGGCACGAGGCGCTCGATTAGTTCATCGGCGACATTGCCGACCGCCACCGCGACCGAGATCGCCATGCAGCGCTCGCCCGCCGAACCGTAGGCGGCGCCGATCAGCGCGTCGACGGCCTGGTCCAGATCGGCATCCGGCATCACCACCAGATGATTCTTCGCACCGCCGAGCGCCTGCACACGCTTGCCGCGCTTCGACGCTTCCGTATAGATGTATTCGGCGATCGGCGTGGAGCCGACAAACGACAGCGCCGCGACGTCCGGATGTTCGATCAGCGCATCCACAGCGACCTTATCGCCGTTCACGACGTTGAACACACCGTCCGGCAGACCCGCTTCCTTCAGCAATTCGGCAATGCGCAACGACGCCGACGGATCGCGCTCCGACGGCTTCAGCACGAACGTATTGCCGCACGCCAGCGCCACCGGGAACATCCACATCGGCACCATCACCGGGAAATTGAACGGCGTGATGCCCGCCACCACACCCAGCGCCTGACGCAGATTCCAGTTGTCGATGCCGCCGCCGATCTGGTCGGTGAAATCGGTCTTCAGCAGGTTCGGAATGCCGCAAGCGAACTCGACCACTTCGATACCGCGCACCACTTCGCCTTGCGCGTCCGTAAACACCTTGCCGTGTTCGCGCGTAATCAGCATCGCGAGTTCGTCGTGATGCCGGTTGAGCAATTCCTTGAACTTGAACAGAATGCGCGCGCGCTTGATCGGCGCGGTTTCGCTCCATGCCGGGAAGGCGGCCTTCGCGGCCTTGACCGCCGCGTCCACTTCCTCGACCGACGCCAGAGCGACCGAGCCGCTCACCTGGCCGGTAGCGGGATTGAACACGTCCTTGAAGCGGCCGCTGGCCGACGCAACCGGCGCGCCGCCGATGTAATGGCCCAGTTGCTGTACCGACAACTTCGCTTGTTCGTTCACTGCATTCATTTCGTTACCTCGTGTTCGGGAAAGGCCGCAAGCGCGGACCACTGGGCCAAAGCAAAAAGATCAGGCGACGTCGCGCGGCTTCGCGAGCGGCGGCATGCCGGGAACGTAGCTTGGGACGGTCCCCGCGCGCATCGGCAGGCGCCATCAAGACCCGCCAACTGTATCGACGGCGCCGGTCATATTCCCGATACAGCACAATAAAACCGCGCCTCACTGTATTGTTTTTTGCGCGGCAACTGTATTGGCCGATGGAGTCGGCGAGGCAGACGAAACGGGGCTTATGCAGGGGAGAAAGAGAAGGCGCCCCGTGCGGGACGGCGCCATCAGCTTGTGCAAGGAACGCGGCGCTCCGGATCGCCGCGTTCCTTGCGGGCCTTCAGTGCCACTGCTCGGTCAGTTCATTGGCGAGCACCATCTTCTGCCGGATGAGTTCGACAAAGTCGGCGTCCGCCACGCCCTGCGCCTTGAGGAATTTCAGCGCCGCAGAATGAACCGCCCGCATCGACCGGCCGTCGATCCCGGCCATACGTGCCGCGCTGCGACGCGTTTCCTCGACCAGATCGCGCGCGCTGCTGAAGTCGGGCGACAGGCCGCTCTGCGCCAGAAACGCGGCGCGCAGCCCGGCTGCATAGTCGCGCGACTGTCCGAGACGGTCGATGTCGATCATCAGATCGACGCCGTCCGCCATCCGCAACGCGCAGAGAATCCATAACGCGACGAACGCCCGATACGCGTTGTTGCCCTCCGCTGTGCGTGCATATTGCTCGCATGCCATCGCGTAAGCGTCGTCCGAACCCGGCGCGACTGGCGGCAAACTTACACCGCAGATCTCGATGGCCCGCCGGACCAGGGGCTCCGACCGATTCAGACCCAGCACGCGAAACGGTGCGGCGACGAAGAACGGATTGCTCCATTGCTGATTGAGCAGCCACCCCGAGGCAAACTGCGAGGCGGGGTTGCGCACCACCACGGCATGCATCGCTTGAGGGAAGGCGCGCTTGAGCCACGGCAGCCGGCCCGACGAGCGGCAAAACTTGAAGACAGGTACGCTGCCTTGCCCGGCCGTGCGCTCGCACAGATGGGTCAAATAAGCCTGCAACGCGGGGAATTCCGCGTCCGGCTCAGGTGAGAAGCGATCGGTGCCGAAGCGCTTGCGGTATCCGGCTACGCCGCGCGCGCCCTCTTGCAGAAACGGCCGGTATTCTTCGAAATACGGTGCGGCTAACGGGGGGTGTCCAGACGTCAGCGTGGGACGGGACGCAGAAACGTCCGCGAGGCTCAGATCGGCGAGCACGTTGCTGAACGGCTCATAGAACCCCGTCACGGAATCGAGCGCGCGCAGGCGCGACCAGATCCACGTCCCGGCGCTACGCCAGCCTGTGTGCAGAAATATCCCCTGTTTCAGGGCGCTGTGCCACAGGACACTGTGTTGCGGGTCTTCGGCTGACTGGGAAGCGGGATCGTTCGGCATGCGGGTCAGACTGTCGGCTTCGTCACGGAAGCGCCAGTTTACCCTGCGGCTGCCGCAAACACCTCCAGTTGCGCAAGCAGCGTCGCCGGCAGGCCAATGCCGTCGCGCGCGGCAGCTTCGGCCACCTCGTCTCGCCGGTAGCCCGGCAGACGGACGCCGTCGTCCGTGAGCATCAGGTCGATCAGCGTCTCGAGCCGCGCCTCGTATATCGCGGTGCCCGCGAGCGCCGCTGGATCGATGATCCAGAACAGATGCCCGACGCGCGAACGCGCACCCTCGGCGGTGAGAAACGATCCCGCTTCAGCGCCGAATTGCGCGCCCGATAACGCGGCAGCCAACAGTTCGACCATCAGCGCGAGCATCGCCCCTTTGGCGCCGCCGAACGGCAGCATCATGCCGTCGAGCGCGGCCTGCGCATCGGTCGTCGGCTGGCCGTCCGCGGTTGTCGCCCAGCCATGCGGGATCGGCTTGCCATCGCGCGCCGCAACCATGATCTTGCCGCGCGCCACTTGCGATAGCGACAGGTCGATGGTGAGCGGCCGACCCTTCGAACGAGGAAACACGGCCGCGATCGGGTTCGTGCCGAAGAGCGGTTTCTTGCCGCCCCAGGCCGGCATCGAAGCAGGCGCATTGCTGAAGGCGAGTCCGACGAGCCCGGCCGCCCCGACCGTTTCGAGGTGATACGCCCCTGCGCCAAAATGATGGCTGCGCACAATGCTCGCCGCCGCCGTTCCGAACTGTCGCGCCCGCTCGATACCGGTTGCGATCGCCAGCTCGCAGGCCGCGAACGCGAGGCCGTCGGCGGCATCGATCAGAAAAGCCGCGCCCTTGTCCCGTACGATGGCCGGCAGCGCCGCCGGATCGACCCGGCCGTTGCGCAGTTGCGCAAGGTACATCGGCAGGCGTGCGACACCGTGCGAAGCGAGCCCGCGCGCGTCGGCATAAACGAGCGCGCGCGCCGTAGCGTCGGCGGTCGCAGGCGTCGCGCCCGCTCCGAGCAGGGCCGCGCGAGCCAGTTCGCCCAGTTCGTCAGCCGCAACGTAGCGCAGACCCGGATCGCTCATTTGTGACCCTCGCGCATCGTCTGACGCGAAGACAGCGGCATCATCCCGCCGTCCACTTCGTTCGTCTTTTCCTGTAACGCTGCGCTGCGCGGCGACGCAAGCACGGCACGCGCCGTTTCGACATCGAACACCCCTTCCCAGCGCGCGACCACTAGCGTCGCCACCGCATTGCCGATCATGTTCACGATCGCGCGCACTTCGTTCAGCACGCGGTCGATGCCGATGATCAGCGTGATGCCCGCCACCGGAATGATCTGGTGCGTTGAAAGTGTCGCCGTCAGCGCAACGAGCGCCGCACCCGCGACGCCCGCCCCACCCTTCGACGTCAGCATCAGGATCGCAAGCAGTCCGATCTGCTGCATCAGCGTGAGGTGCGTGTTGGTCGCCTGTGCGATGAACAGCGAAGTCATCGTGAGGTAGATCGCGGCGCCGTCGAGGTTGAAAGAATAGCCGGTTGGCAGCACGAGTCCGACGACCGACTTCGGGCAGCCGAGCCGTTCGAGTTTCTCCATCAGGCGCGGCAGCACGGATTCGGTGGTCGACGTGCCGAGTACGATCAGCAGTTCTTCGCGCAGGTATCTGAGCAGCGGCCAGAGACCTACGCCCGCCCACCGACATGCCGTACCCAGCACGATCGCGACGAACAGGATGCTCGTGATGTAGAAGCACAGGATCAGCAGGCCGAGCTGCTGCAGACTCCCGATGCCGTACTTGCCGACCGTGAATGCGATCGCGCCGAAGGCGCCGAGCGGCGCGAGCCGCATGATCATCTCGACGATCCGCATCAGCACGTCGCCGAACTGTTCGATGCCGCGCTGAAGAATCCGGCTGCGCCCCGACATGATCGACAACGCGATCCCGAACAGCACCGAAAACAGCAGTACTTGCAGCAGATCACCGCGAGCGAACGCGCCGACCACCGAGTTCGGCACGATCTGATCGAGGAAACTCGACTGCGACTGCGTATGTGCCTCGCTCACGAAGCGCGAAACGCCGCTCGCATCGAGCGTTGCCGGATCGACGTTGAGCCCCGCGCCCGGATGCACGACGTTCGCGACCGCGAGGCCGATGACGAGCGCAATCGTCGTCACCACCTCGAAATAGAGAATCGTCTTGAAGCCCACACGCCCGACCTGCTTCAGGTTCTCCATGCGCGCGATGCCGACCGACACCGTGCAGAAGATCAGCAGCGTGATCAACATCTTGATCAGGCGGATAAACGTGTCGCCGAGCGGCTTGAACTGAACGCCGAGCGACGGCGCGAAATGGCCGACGAGAATGCCGGCCGCAAGTCCGATCAGGACCTGCACATAGAGATGCTTGAGCACGCGCAAGATGGTGTCTCCTCCACTCGCTGCTGCCAGAAGATAGACGGGCGCGCCGTGCGGCACGCCCGCTTCGCCGAGCGGTGTCGTGCCGGCGCGCACCGGACGGGGACTTCGTTTTGCCCTGCTGCTTCTATCGGTGCTGCGGTGCTGCTAGTGCTGCTGTGCTGCGGCGGTGCTGCGGTGCGTTTGCGCCTGCGGCGGATCAGGCGCTTTCGAACAGCCGTGTCAGCACGAACTCGCGGTGGCCAAGCGTTTCCGCCGAGGTCCAGCGACCGTTCGCCGTGGCAAGCATGCATTCGAGCAGGCGGTCGCCGGACTGGTCGAGGTTCTGCTCGCGCTGCAGAATGCCGGATACGTCCACGTCGATATGCTCACTCATCGTGCGCACGGTGCGTGGATTCGCGCAGATCTTGATGACCGGCACGATCGCATTGCCGATCACGTTGCCTTGTCCCGTCGGGAAAAAGTGAACCGCGAAACCCGATGCCGCGCACAGCGTGACCATCTCGGCTGCGGCCGACGACGAATCCATGAACCACAGACCCGGATGCGTCGGAATTTCGGCCTTGTCGAGCACGCCGTCGACCATGCACTTCTTGCCGATTTTCTGGATGTTGCCGAGCGCCTTTTCTTCGATGGTCGTGAGGCCGCCCGCGATGTTGCCCTTGGTGGGCTGCGACTCCGACAGGTCGTCGGTCTTCCAGCGATTGATCATGTCCTGGTAGCGATCGAACATGAACTGGAAGCGCTCGCGCACGCCGTCGTTCGCGCAGCGCGCGGCGACGATCTGCTCGCCGCCCGTCAGCTCGGACGTCTCGCCGAACACGAGCGTGGTGCCGAAGCCGTACAGCTTGTCGAACGCGTTACCGACGGTGGGATTCGCGCCGCAGCCGGAGGTGGTGTCCGATTCGCCGCATTTGGTCGACACCCACAGCTCGCTGATCGGGCATTCCTCGCGCTCCAGCGCGGTCGCATATTGCACCATTTCCTTCGCCGCTTTCGACGCCCGCATGATCGTGTCGTGGTCGCCGTGCAGTTCGATGCCGAAGCCCATGACCGGCTTGCCCGATGCCGCGATACCGTCGACCACGCGCTTGGTCCAGCCTTCCTCGATGCCGATCACGACGACCGCAGCGACGTTCGGGTTGCTGCCCGCGCCGATCAGCGTGCGAAAGTGCAGATCGAGGTCCGCGCCGAACTGCAAACGGCCATACGGATGCGGCAGCGCCATTGTGCCCTTGATGTTGTTCTCGACCGCCTGCGCCGCCGCGTTCGACAGATCGTCGACCGGCAGGATGATCACGTGATTGCGTACGCCGACGCGGCCGTTGCTGCGGCGATAGCCGCGGAAAGTCGTATCCAGTTCAATGACGCTCATGGTGTCTCTCTCGATATGGGGAAGCGAAATGTTTTTCGACTGCCTGGGAGGCGCGCGGCTTACCAGCGTTTCGTCTTGATGTTGTGCACATGGGCGTGCTCGCCCGCGCTGATCGGCGCCACCACCTTGCCGATATCCACGCCGTACTTGAACACCGTGTCGCCCACCGCCATGTCCTTGAGCGCCACCTTGTGGCCGATTGGAATGTCCTGTTTCGCGGCCACCGTCACGATCTCGTCCTCGTCCATGATCCACGCGTTCAGTTGCGTGCCTGCCTGAATCCCTTCGACAACCGCCACACCCACCGTGTCTTTAGCCTCGTGCAGCACGATGTGGATCGTCTTGCGTTCGCCCGTCTTCGCCGCCGTGTTCGCGGCGCCATGCGTTTCTGCTGCTGCCTGACTCATCTGCGTCTCCTGGTTGAGTTCAATTAGTGGCCGGTGCGTGCCGGGCGGCGCTTCAGAAGTCGCCGCTGCGTTTGTGTTGATTCATCCTAGGCGTCAAATTCATCCATGTCAACTAGATCATCTATATGTGTTACATGAGTGACTTATTGCCGTAAAATCGCGTCAATGCGCTTCAGAAGAATTCAGGGAGAACCATGAGCACCATGACGGAGACGCCGGCCGCCGTTGGCGGCACGCGGTACAAGGAAGTCAAGAACGCGCTGCTGGCGGCGCTGGCGGCGCACGAGTGGAAGGGTGGCGAGGCGATTCCGGCGGAAAAACGTCTCGCGGAACGCTTCGGCGTTTCGATCGGCACGCTGCGCAAGGCGATCGACGAACTGTGCGCCGAGAACATACTGATCCGGCACCAGGGCCTTGGCACCTTCGTTGCGATGCATCAGCGCGACCGGCATTTCTTCCGCTTCTTTCGCATCGTGCGCAACGACGGCGACAAGACCTACCCCACCGTGAGCCTCGTCAACTTCCGTAAAACGAAAGCCACGCAAAAAGTCGCGGCGCGGCTGAACATCAGCGAGGGGGCGCCGGTCTTTCAGTTCACGAATCAGCTCGCGCTGCACGGCGCGGTCGTAATCGTCGAGAACATCGTGGTGCCGCAGGCGCGCTTCCCCGACCTCACGGAAGCCGCGCTGCGCAACCGTCCCAACACGCTTTACAACTTCTATCAGGACGCGTTCGGCATCAACGTGGTGAGTACGGATGAGCGGGTGCGCGTCGGACAGGCGAGCGAGCTCGAGAGCGGGCTGCTCGAACTCGCTTCGGGCGCGCCCGTTCTGGAAGTCGAGCGTGTCGCGTATTCGTACAATGAACAGCCGGTCGAGTACCGGGTCACTCATGTAAACACGCAGGAGTACGACTATGTATCGAGTTATGCGCGCCCTTCGAGCGGCGGCTAAACATTGATAACGTTGCGAAAACGGCCGAGGCCCCTAAAATTTCCACCATGAACGACTCGGCCGATATCCGGTTTCTGCTGACCATCCGCGAAAGCGGCAGCCTGATCGCCGCGGCGCGAAAACTGGGACTGTCACCCTCGGCGGTGACCCAACGCCTGCAGCAACTGGAGAAGAAGCTGGGCGCCCAGTTGGTGAACCGCACGGCGCGCCGCTTGCAGTTCACGGAAGAAGGCACGCTTCTATGCGAACGCGGCGCTGAACTGGTCCGGCAATTTGACTCGCTGTTCGAAGACTTTCAGACCCGTCGGGGCGGTCTGATCGGCACGCTGAAGATCAACGCGCCGCTGGGATTCGGACGGCGCCACCTGGCGCCCGCCATTGCCGAATTCCAGCAGCAGAACCCGGATATCGACGTTGCGCTCACGCTGTCCGACCAGCCGCTGACCGAGACGATGGACCGCTTCGACGTCGTCGTGCATATCGGCGAATTGCCGGTATCCAATCTGGTCGGCTATACGATTGCACCGAATGCGCGTTTCCTCTGCGCCGCGCCGGCGCTGGTCAAGCGCTTCAGTCAGTTGGAGTCGCCGGAGGAACTGAGCAAGCTGCCGTGCATCGTGCTGCGCGAGAACAACGAAGATGTCTCGCTATGGCAGTTCAGCAAGGGCCGCACGCGGCGCAGCGTGCGCGTTTCTTCGCATCTGAGCTGCAATGACGGCGACGTGATCCGCCAATGGGCATGCGAAGGCCGGGGGGTCATCCTGCGTTCCGAATGGGACGTGGCCGACGACCTCGCGAAGGGAAGGCTCGTGCGCCTGCTGCCAGGCTGGAAGGCGCCTGACGCCAACGTCATCGCGCTCACGCATCAGCGAGCCGGCTTGCCGGCACGTACGCGGCATTTCATGCAGTATTTACAGGGCCGATTCAGGCCGTTGCCGCCGTGGCGAAGATAGATAATCAAGTGCGGTAAATTCATTGAAACTGAATTTGAGAGTTAGCCTCGCTGAATGCCGCGCACGTATCGGAACTCTA
This sequence comes from Paraburkholderia sp. BGA-UO-ETr-F12, assembly GCF_059567945.1. Taxonomy (NCBI): domain Bacteria; kingdom Pseudomonadati; phylum Pseudomonadota; class Betaproteobacteria; order Burkholderiales; family Burkholderiaceae; genus Paraburkholderia; species Paraburkholderia sp. BGA-UO-ETr-F12. The sequence goes on from NZ_JCAQOZ010000041.1 coordinate 92,319, forward strand.
TAATCGGCTCACCGTTCCTCGCCGGTTAAATCATGACCTCCTTATCGCCCTCCACCGCCTATCCCAAGGCGGTCCTCTTCGATCTCCTGACCGCCCTGCTCGATTCGTGGACGTCATGGAATCACGCCGCGGACTCCGAAGCGGCGGCCCGTGCGTGGCGCGCGGCTTATTTGCGCCGGACTTACGGCTGCGGCCAATACATCGCGTATGAACAACTGGTGCGCGAAGCCGCCGTGGAAGTGGGCTTACCGGAATCCGCGGCAATCGCGCTCGAAGCCAACTGGTTGAAGCTCGCCCCTTGGAGCAGCGCCGTCGATACGTTGCATGCGCTCAAACCGCATTGCAAACTGGCGATTGTCACCAACTGCTCCATCCGTCTCGGCTCCCAGGCTGCGGAGATTTTCCCGATTCACTGGGATGCCGTCGTCACAGCGGAAGAAGCCGGTATGTACAAGCCGGATCCGTTGCCTTACCGGCTCGCGCTGGACAAGCTCGGCGTCGGCGCCCATGAAGCCGCGTTCGTAGCGGGCTCCAGCTACGACATGTTCGGCACGGCCGCGGTCGGCCTGCGGACCTACTGGCATAACCGCGTGGGATTGCCGCTCGTGACCGGCGCACAGCCGCCCGAGGTGGAATCCCCGACGCTCGACGCACTGGTCCCATGGCTCAACCAGTTCGGCTTAACTTCAAGCCACCCTGCTTCCCGGTGAAAACATGAAATTCGACCATATCGACACCCCCGCCGCACTGATCGACATCCCCCGGATGCAGAAGAACATCGCGCGAATGCAGGCTCATATGAACACGCTGGGCGTGACATTCCGCCCGCACGTCAAGACCACCAAATGCATCGACGTGGTCCGCGCGCAGATCGCCGCCGGGGCGCGCGGCATTACGGTCTCGACCCTGAAAGAGGCCGAGGCTTTCTTCGCGGCCGGCGTCAGCGATATCCTTTACGCGGTCAGCATTGCCCCCTCCAAACTGCCGCGCGCGCTGGCGTTACGCCGCCAGGGTTGCGATTTGAAGCTGGTGGTGGACAACCCGACCGCCGCCGCGGCCGTCGCAGCATTTTCAGATCAACACGGTGAAACCTTCGAGGTCTGGATCGAGGTGGACACGGACGGGCACCGCTCCGGTATCACGCCGGAACAGGACACGCTGCTCGAAGTCGGCCGCATTCTGCATGAGAACGGCGTCACCGTAGGCGGTGTGATGACTCACGCGGGCTCCAGCTACGAGCTTCATACACCGCAGGCGCTCACCGCGCTTGCGGAACAGGAACGCGCCGGCTGTGTACGCGCGGCGCAACGGTTGCGCGACGCGGGCATTCCGTGCCCGGCCGTCAGCGTCGGCTCAACGCCCACAGCGCTCGCCGCCGCGCAACTGGATGGCGTGACCGAGGTGCGAGCGGGCGTCTATGTCTTCTTCGATCTGGTCATGCACAACGTCGGCGTATGCGCGCTCGAAGATATCGCGCTCAGCGTGCTCGCCACCGTGATCGGGCATCAGGCGGATAAAGGCTGGGCAATTCTCGACGCCGGCTGGATGGCGATGAGCCGCGACCGCGGCACCTCGAAGCAAGCTCATGATTTCGGCTACGGCCAACCCTGTCTGCTGAACGGCACCCCGCTTGACGGCTATGTCGTGAGCGGCGCCAATCAGGAACACGGAATTCTGTCGTCATCGAAAGAAGGCGCACCGGCCGACGACATCGCGGAGCGCTTTCCGATCGGCATGAAACTGCGCATCCTGCCGAATCACGCCTGCGCGACCGGCGCACAGTTCCCCGAGTATCACGCGGTTTCGGCGGACGGCGAAAGCGTCGAATGGCGGCGTTTTCAAGGCTGGTGAGGATCAGCGAATCACCGGCACGGCGCGCAACAGCACCGCCGTGCCGTCCTCATCGGTTCAGAACAGATGCTGGATGCCTGAGGTCACCACCAGTTGCCGCCGCGTACTCGATGGCGACACGCCATAGATCTGCGCCACCGCGTGACGCCCCTGTTGCGCAACGCCAATCAGATAGAGCGTCGTACGCCTGGATATCGCGTACTCCGTGCCGAGGTTGATCTGATCCCAGCCTGGCTGCGCATCGCCCGTACCACTGCCCGAGTAGCGCCCATTGGTCCGGATGTAGGCCACACCGGTTTGCCAGGCCGGCGTGATCTGCCACGTCAGATTCGCCTCGTAGTTATCGAGCGTCAACGCGGTCGCGTCCAGATAACGGTACTGCGTTTTCGAGTACATACCACCCAATGTGAGCGCACCGAAGAACCGGTACGAAGCGCCGGCAAGCCAGATACGCTGCCGTTTCACCCCCGCTGTACTGGCGATGCTGCCAGAAAACGTATTCTCATAGTCGTCGTACACGCCGGCACCCGGCGCGCCCAATGCGCCGGCAGGTTGCGCTTCGGGCCGGTCCGCCTGCAGAAAGCCGAGGCCTGCCGCAAACGGTCCACGTGTGTAAGCGGCGCCGGCGCTCATCAGGCGATTGTTCGCAAAGCCCGACGAACCGTCCGAGGCCGCTGCCTGATTGCTGAAGCCATAGGTCGCACCGAAACTCAGCCCGGCGAATTGCGGACTCGCGTATTTAACGGCGTTGCTAACCTTGAAGCTCGCATTGGTGTTGTCCGCATCGCCGACATGGGCGCCGATATAGCCGGCCCATGTTTCGTTGGTCGCGAAACCTGAGACCGTGTCGATCGTCGTGTCCCACTGCCGGCCCACCGTCACCGTGCCGAAACGATCGTCGGCGAGACCCACGTACGCGACATTGAACGCGCGACCCGTGCCGTGTCCGTTCTGGACATTGAACGGGCTCATCAAGCGGAAAATTGCGTGCGATCCGCCACCCAGATCTTCGCTGCCAGTCATGATCCAGCGCGACGCCGTCAACTGCCCGCTCGTCGTCGACCAGTCGGAATGCCCTCCGCTATTGTTCGCGTAGAGGATGCCCGCATCGATAATGCCGCTCAGGGTCACACTGCTTTGCGCATGAGCGGCGAGAGGCCCGCCGGCAAGCCATGCACAGGACGCAGCGACGAGCGTCATCCTCACGGTTTTTTCTCGTGATTTCAAAAGTACTCTCCAGATCCAGTTGTTTAGTTTTTTTGGCCGGCGCTCACGCCGACGCGTTTATGACCCGGGCAGTCTCAGCACCGTACGAAAGCCGATGTGATTGGTGCCCATCGTCACGTCCTGCGCATGGCGCGCGCTCGGCCGATAGCGTTTGCAATAGATCGGCGAACAGAGAAATGAGCCGCCTTTGATCGTGCCGAGGTCCGTGCTGCGTGCCTTCGCCACCAGCGCGTCTTCGAGATCGACGTTCGGGTTCGGCGGCGGCTCGCTCACCTGTTGCGCATGGTTCTGCTGCCACGGGTCCTTCACCCACTGCCAGACATTGCCGACCATGTCGTATAGCCCATAACCGTTGGCCGGAAAGCAACCGACCGGTGAAGTCGACACGAAGCCGTCTTTCGCGGTGTTCTGAAACGGGAACGCGCCCTGCCAGGTGTTGGCCATCATCTTCGAGCGGATCGCGAAGGTGTCGCCCCACGGATAGGCGGTCGAGGTGCCGCCATGCGCCGCGTACTCGTACTCCGCTTCGGTCGGCAGATCGCGGCCACGCCACTTCGCGTAGGCCAGCGCATCTTCATAGGCGATATGTACGACCGGATGATTGCCAAGTCCGTCGATTGAACTGCCGGGCCCGGTGGGATGCCGCCAGTCGGCGCCGGGCACGAAATGCCACCACTGCATCGCACCGACCAGCAGGTCCCTGGGCGGCAGAAAAACCGTCGAGCCGGGCCGCGTCATCTCCGCCGGCAACGATGGATAGCGTTTCGGATCGAGTCCGCGTTCGGCGAGCGTCTTATAACCCGTCGCCGCAACGAAGCGGGCAAACTCCGCGTTCGTCACGTCGTAGCGATCGATCATGAAGCTGCCCACTTTGACCCGCCGGGCCGGTGCTTCTTCCGGATAATCGCCGTCGGAACCCATCACGAAGCTGCCGCCCGGCACACGTACCTGATCGCTTTCCGACGATGCCGGCGGCAAACCGCTGAACGCCTTGCACGCCTGCAGGTTGCCGAGCGGCACGGCTTGCGGCGCCGCGCCGGCCGTCACAGTGGCCGCCAGCGCCGCCCGAGCGAGCACGACGCACACCAACGCCAGCCCATATCGCACGGTCGATTTCCGGATGTGCATGTTCATGCCCGCACTCCTCAGTAATCCATGCGTGGGTAAGACGTATCGCGCCACGTCTCGACAACGTTGTTCTGCTGCACGTATTGCGCCCACTCGGTCAGCATCTGCTCGAGGACTTCAGGACGCTTCGCGGAGAGATCGTGCAGTTCGGCGCGGTCGTGCGCGAGGTCGTACAGTTGCCAGTGGCCCTTAGCCTCGTCGTAGGAGTAGACCAGCTTCCAGTTGCCCTTGCGCAGCGCGTTACGTCCCATCAGCTCCATACCGTACACATAGTCGTCCACATGCACGCGCTTACGCTCGCCGGTCAGATAGGGTTTCATCGACATGCCCTGCATTGGCAGCACGGTGTGGCCGTGGAACTCGATACCAGGCTGCTGGATATTGGCGAAGTCGAGGATAGTCGGCGTCAGATCCTTGACCGTGAGCACCTGTTCGCTCTTGCCCGGTTGAACATGTCCAGGAAACGAGACGAAGGCCGGCGAACGGATTCCGCCTTCATTGGTGTAGGCCTTGAAGAGGCGGAATGGCTGTGCGCTCACCTGCCCCCACGCCGGTCCCTCGAACACGAACGAATTGGCGCGACCGATGTTGTCGAGCGAGTTGTCGAAGGTCTGCGCGATCCATTTGGCGTTGCCGCTGTCCTCGTCCCATTTGTTGCCTTCCGGTCCGTTGTCCGACAGGAATACGATCAGCGTGTTGTCGTATTGACCGCTCGCTTTCAGGTAGTCGATCAGGCGGCCGACGTTGCGGTCGAGATCGGCCACCAACGCCGCGTAGGCTTCCATCGTGCGGGCCGAACGTGCTTTCTCGTCGGCGCTCAAGGCGCTCCACGGTTTTGTGCCTTCGGGCAGTGGTGCCGGCTTCGCGTCGCTCGGCACGAGACCGAGGCGCTTCATCTTGTCGATCCGGCGCTGCGCGATCACGTCGTAGCCGACGTCGTAGTCGCCGCGCACTTTCTGCAATTCGTCGTCAGGGGCTTGCAGCGGCAAATGCGCCGCCGTATAGGCTGCATACGCAAAGAACGGCTTGCCGCCACGCTGCGAATCCTGCAGATAGGCAATCAGCTTGTCGGTGTACGTCCGCGATGAATAGAAGTCGGCAGGCAAGTCGATCTTCTTGCCGTTCTCGCGATAGGTCGGCTCCGGCGCATCCGATGTGATCGTCATCACTTTCTGCCTGAAGTGCGAGGCGCCGCCGTTCATCAACGCATAGGAGCGTTCGAAGCCGCGCTGATCCGGGCGCATGCCGTCGCTGCCGCCCAGATGCCATTTGCCGGCCATCACGGTCCAGTAGCCGGCGTCTTTCATGATTTCCGGCAAGGCCGCCACCCGCTGATTCAGGCCGCCCTCGTAGCCGGGATGGTTGACCTCTTCGGGCGTCAGATGCGGCGTGATCATCTCCGCCATATTGCCGACGCCGGCGAGGTGATTGTCCATCCCGGACAACAGCATCGAGCGGGTCGGTGAACAGGTCGGTGCGACATACATCGTGTCGAGCAGGCGGCCGTGCGCCACCAGTGCATCGAGATTCGGCGTGGCAATTTCGCTGCCGAATGCGCCGAGGTCCGAGCGTCCGACATCGTCGGCGACGATCAGCAGCACATTGGGACGCACGCCGGGCGCAGCAACCGCGCCAGCCGATGCGGACGCCGGGAGAGCCGCGTCCGCCGCGTACACGGGCGGCATCACGACGGCACACGCGCCGCCTACGAACGTTGCTGCAAGGATGGTACGAAAGCTCATTTGATCTCCATTTCCACGATGTCTTTTTAAGCTCGAAGCAAGTCTTGTTGTCGCAAAGCCGTTACGGAACGCTTTACAACCTTGAGCGCCCTAACCGCTCAAACGCTTCACGGTCGCGCTGCTTGAGCTTCTTCGCCGCGAGCACGCCCGCCACCGTAAAAATCGGCAGCAATGCGGTCAATGCGTACGACACGCCTGCGCCAGCACCGGTCAGCAGCGGAAAATTCAAGATTGCGAGCACCAGCACAACCGCCAGCGCGAGACCGGAGAGCACCGGCAACACGCCCACGCGCATCACGCCCGCGTCGTCGCAACCGGTACGTCTGAAGAACACGAACACGGCCGCCGACGAAAGCGCCATCAACGCGATGATGCAAAGCGTCGCCACATTCGTGAGCCATGAGAACAGTGTCAGAACCGGATCGGCATGGGCGACGATGAACACCAGCACCACGATCGCGGCCACCGCCGTTTGCGCAAGCGAACCGATATGCGGACTGAGATGCACACGATGCGTGCGGCCAAGCGCTTGCGGCAGCAAACCCTCACGGCCAGTCGCGAAGAAGTAGCGCGACGCCGAGTTGTGGAAAGCCAGCAGGCCCGCATACACGCTGGTGATGAACAGCACGCTCATCGCCGCCGTCAGCGTCCTGTTGGCATAGTGATCGGAGAGCGTGTAGAGGAACGTGGTCGGATCGCTCAACGCGGTGAGCGTCTTGACGATCTTGTCGCTGCCCGCGCCAATCACCATGCACCACGCGGAGAACGCATAGAACACGCCGATCAGCAGCACCGAAATGTAAGTCGCCAACGGCACCGTGCGCTGCGGGTCTTTCGCCTCTTCGCTATAGATCGTGGTCGCTTCGAAACCAATGAAGCTGGCGAAGCAGAACAGAAAGCCGATCGCGGGCGTGCCGCTCATGAAGACGTGTGGCGTGAACGAGGCTGCATTGATGCCGCTATCGCCACCGCTCTTCAGAATCGCCAGATCGAGGATCAACACGACGATGTACTCACCGAACACCAGCAGCGAAAGCACTTTCGCCGACAGATCGATTTGCCGGTAGCCGAATACGCCGATGCTGGCCATCGCGGCAAGCGAGCAGATCCACCACGGCGTATTGAGGTTGAAGTGGGTGTGCAGGAAGTCCGAGGCCACCGCGCCGAACATGCCGTACAAACCGATCTGCATCGTGTTGTAGCCGAGCAGTGCGATCAATGCCGCCGCGCCGCCCGCGGTGCCGCCGAGACCGCGAGCCGTGAACGCATAGAAGCCGCCGGCGTTGGTCACGTGCCGCGACATGGCCGTATAGCCGGCGGAGAACATCAGCAGGATCACCACGGTGGCGATCAGCAAGGCCGGTGTGCCTGCGCCGTTGCCGAGCATGATGCCGATCGGAAAGCCGCCGGCGATCGCGACCAGCGGCCCGGCCGCCGAGATCACGAAGAAAATGATGAAGCCCAGTCCCAGCGCCCCTTTGCGTAACTCGGTGGACGGTGACGGTTCAGCGACGACATTCATAGTTTTGGCTCCTGGATTTTCCTTCGTCCGCGTCACGACGAAGTCGGGCGCAGCGCAAGTGTTGACGCACTGTAGAAAACCAAAAATGCTGAGCGGGAGCACAAATCGGCAACGCAGCACGAACCGGGGTTTACGCTTAGGCGCTGGTCACACAGCCGATTGCGAACGTGAAAGATCAGGCGGGACGTGCGCATGCACGTCCGCAAGCGGGAACCATTCATGGTGAAAATCCGCGCGGAGAATCGCACAGAACATCGGGCCGGCGGGCCCACCCGCTCGTGCGGGCTGTTAGCTCAGGCGCGGTGTCTGCGACGGCAATTCGCCGAACAGGTCACGATACTCACGGGCAAAATAGCCGAGATGCGTGAAGCCCCAGCGGCAAGCGGCATCGCCGATCAGAAGCTCTTCCGCGCTCGTCATACGTAACAGCCGATGCACCGCATTGAGCCGGATCGAACGCAGGTATTCGACAGGCGTCACATTGGCTACGCGTTGGAAACTCGTTTGCAAGGTTCGGCGGCTGCAGCGCAGCGCGCGGCAGAGATCGAGCACGGTGATCGGCTGTTCGGCGTTGTCTTGCAGAATGCGTTCGCAACGCCGCACGATGTCGCTATAGGTGGTGTGCGTAAGGTCTCGCGGCGGCGTCTGCGTCGCGCTTTCGATCAGGCCAAGAAGCACACTGATCATTTCGTCGCGGAATACCTTGGTCGCCGCGGGATGCGCAAACGCGGCCGCATTGCGCTCGGCAGCGTCGAGAAACGGTGCGAGCCGCTCACGCAGCATCACGCCCTGCTCATCGGAAAGCGCCAGTACACCGCCTCTTGCCTGACGGCTGGCGTGCTCGCCCACCATCACGCCCAGCAACTCATCCATCATGTCGGCGCCGACACTGATGCCGGCATAGTGCATCGACTCGGGCGTGTAGAAGCGAAACTCCTCGCCCGCGCCGAGCAGCAGCAGCGCGTAACCCTCCACGCGCCGCCCCTGAAACGTGCCGACGAGCGGCGCATACAAAGGCACCGCGATCGAAGCCAGACCGGCCGGCGAGACGCCATGCTGCACCACACGGCGATTGGTGGTCTCGCGAAAGAAATGAAAGTCGTTCGAGATCGCCTGCACGAGCGTGCTCTGGAAGCGGCCCGGCGTCATCTGACGATAGACCTGCTCCCAGCCGCTCACGGCCAGCGAATGATCGTGCACGTCGGCAAGCGTGCTGATCCGGAAGTCCATGTCCCCTCCCGCCTACTTCGAACAGGCTACATTCATGCGATGACGGCCCGGCCTGTCGTAACGGGCGCCAACCTGGACGCAGGCGAAGACCGCGGCTCGCGGCGCCTCGTTCTGCCAATGAAGAAGCAATGTAATGCCAGGCTGGCGGATGCGGTTCGATTCAAAAAAACCGCGACACTTCCACGGATTCAGTTTCATCGCGCGCGGCCCCAACCTGGAATGCACCTGTGCATTCTGCAGCGCGCCTCAACACTTGACCAAGTCAATTATGCAAATTTCACTTCGTCGAAGCCGGCGGCCAGCGCACCGACCAGCGCGTCGAGCTGCCCCAATTCGACCACCAGCGGCGGCGACAGAATAATCTTCGTGCCGATCGGCCGCTTCAGTGCGCCGTGAGCGCGCGCCACTTCGGCCACCGCGTTGGCATAGCCCGGAGCCGGGTCGATCGGCTCGCGGTTTGCTTCGACTTCATTTCGGCCGGGTGCTGCATCGGATGCCAGAAGGCGGAATCGTTCGTTCCCATAGTGCTTACTCCATTAAGTATGGTTCGCGTGCCCGCGCCCAACTCAATGCGCGAGCTTCAATGCGCGATGCACACGGACTTGGTTTCCGTAAAGCCTTCGATGGCGTACTTGCCGAACTCTCGGCCGATGCCCGACTGTTTGAAACCGCCGAACGGCATGCCAGGGTCGAGCGGCACATGACAGTTGACCCACACAGTGCCCGCCTCCATTCGCGGCACGAGGTTCATCACGGTCTTCAGATCATTGCTCCACAGACTCGCGGCGAGGCCGTACTGTGAATCGTTGGCGAGGCGTAGTGCTTCGAGCGGGTCGTCGAACGGGACGACGGCGAGCACGGGACCAAACACTTCGTCACGCACGATTGCCGCGTCGTGCGGCACGTCGGCGATCACCGTGGGGCGCACGTAGTAGCCCGGCAGATCGACCGGCTTGCCGCCCGCAAGAAACTTCAGACCGGCTGACTGAGCGCGCGCGATGTGCTGATTGACGCGGTCTCGATGCAGCGCGGACACGAGCGGATTGATCTGCGCCGCCGGATCGAGGCCGGGTCCGAGCGTCATCGCGTTGGCGATATCGGCGAGACCGTCGGCCACCTGCCGATACTTGCTGCGATGCACGTAGATGCGCGAGGCCGCGGCGCACACCTGCCCCTGGTTGAAGAAGCCGCCGGCCAGCGCACCCTGAATCGCCTGCTCGACGTCGATATCGGCGAGCATCACCGCGGGATTCTTGCCGCCGAGTTCAAGCGAGAAGCGCGTCATGTTCTGCACGGCGGCCGTGCCGACCAGCTTGCCGGTCGGCGTCGAACCGGTAAACGAAATCTTGCTGAGGCCCGGATGCGCGGCCAGCGCGGCGCCGCATTCGCGGCCACCGGTGACGACGTTGAACACGCCGGCGGGAACGCCGGCCTCCAGTGCCAGTTCGGCCAGCCGCAGCGCCGTCAGAGGGGTTTCCGGCGACGGCTTGATCACGATGGTGCAACCCGCCGCGAGCGCCGGCACCAGTTTCCACACCGCGATCATCAGCGGGAAATTCCACGGCACGATGCCGGCCACCACGCCGATCGGCTCCTTGCGCGTGAACGCCGTATAGCGGGTACCGGGCGGAAACGGGATCGACACGTCCAGCGTTTCGCCGGTAATCTTGGTCGCCCAGCCCGCCATATAGCGCACGTATTCGATCGTCGCGCCCACTTCCACCGCGCGGGCAATGTTGATCGACTTGCCCTGATTCAGCGTTTCGAGTTGCGCGAGGTCTTCGGCATTGGCTTCGAGCAGGTCGGCAAAGCGCAGCAGAATGCGTTCGCGATCGGCGGGACGCAGGCCGCTCCACACCCGCGCGTCGAACGCGGCGCGCGCATTGCTCACTGCGTGATCGACGTCGGTTGCGTCCGCATCCACTACCGTCGCGAGGCGCTCGCCGCTCGCCGGATTGAACACGTCCAGCCGGCGCTCCGAATGCGCGCGTTGCTGCGTGCCGCCGATAAACAGGCCGAAATCGCGTTGCACGAACGCGCGAACCGCGTCGCTGACGATAACCGTTGCATCGTTACTCATATCCGGGGTCTCTCGTTGGTGTCTTGTTACTGACTGCGGATGGCCACGGGGCCATCGCGGTGAAGCATGGTGTCACGCAGTTTTTTCGACCGTTAGCGCAAATCGGCAGCGAGCCCGTGCATTAGGGAAAACATCTAATAGTCGTGTGCGCTCAGGTACACCCAGGTGCGCTCAGGTGCGCTCGATGACACGCTCACGGTTGCGCATACAGACAACGCTCGAAAGCGTCGCGCTGCACGAATAGCCGTTCGGGCAGCAACACCGCTTCGGCTGCGTTGATCTGCAAGAACAGCGCAAAACGCACGCCATCGCTATGGCCGGCAATGGCGCAATTCGTTTCGACGAAACCGCGGCAAAAGCGCGGGTCGCCGGACAGAATGTCGGCATCGTCATGCAGGCCGACACACCGCGCGCCATCGACGATGTTCCAGCTATCGGGCAAGCGCAGCAGAATGTCGGACACGTCTTCTTCACGCGAAATCACCGCGGCGAGCGCAGACGGCCGGCGTTGGAACCAGCGCGCGCCATGCCGGCTATCGGCGCGCTCCACCGCGACAGCGGCGACGGCATAAAGCAGCATCGAGCCATCGGCCTCGACCGGTTCGACGCGCGCGCCCGCCATCGGCCAGGTGTCGATCATGGCTTCGGTCCTCTATAGAAAGAGCGCGCCGATCATCTCCGTGCGGCTCGACACGCCGAGCTTGCGGAACATGCGCAACAGGTGGGTTTTGACGGTGGGCTGCGCGAGCGCGAGCTCGCGTGCGATCTCCTTGTTCGACAAGCCGTTACGCACGAGACGCGCGATCTGCTGTTCGCGATGCGTCAGGTTTGGACGGATATCGTTTTCGACCTCCGTGCCGTGGCGCGCGTGGGTGCGCATCGCCCGCTGCTCGCGCAGCGCCGGCACCAGCGCCGCTTCCAGCAGCGGTTGCACTGCCCTTGCGTGGTGCTGGTCGTCCGCCGAGAACGCGGCGGCCGGCGCCATGCGCAGCAGTGAGAACGCCGCCGCCGGCCGCGTGCCCTCCGCGCCGGGGGCGCCGGGTGCGCCGGATGCGTCGTCTCGCAGCAAGACCTCCATCACATCGACCACCTGATGCGGATTCAGGAAGCGCCGCCAGTACACCGAAGCGCCGCGCACCATCTCGGGCAACTCGCCCGCGAGCGTGAGCACGTTGCCGGTCCGCGTCGAAAAACGCGACGGATGCATGGGATCGAGCGTGCAGTAACGCTGCAAATAGGTGCGATGCATCGTCTCGGTCATGCCGAACAGTTCGAAACCCGACGGCTCGTTATCCGCGCCGACCCAGTAAAAAACCGTTGCCGATGGCCGCAACAGTTGTGCGAGCGCGCTCACCGCAGCGCCCAGCGCGGGCATAAAGGCGCCTGGAGACGCGGCTGCGTCGCGGATCGTATTCAACATGGCGCTCTCCCGGTTCACCAGCTCCGGCCCATCGTACGAACGCCCAATTCCATGGCGTGAGCACGAATTGGCAAATCGACGCGGCTTGCCTGCTGAAACGACGGCTGCGTTGTCATCCTTTTGCCTGATTCCGCGTCGCGGCCCGCACGCCTAGACTCTGAATTCACGTTGCCTCCTTTCATCACACCAGATCACCTTCATTCATATTCGTAAGGAACCCATGTCCAGACAACGCACCGTCGTCATCACAGGCGCAGGCACCGGCATCGGTGAAGCCTGCGCGCGGCTGTTTGCTGCGCGCGGCGCACGCGTGGCGCTGATCGGCCGGCGCCGCGCGCCCCTCGAACGGGTGGCGCGCGAAACCGGCGGCCTCGCGCTCGACGGCGACGCAGCCAACCCCGCCGACTGGCAGCGTTTCATTGCGGCAATCAAGGCCGACGGCGGCGCTATCGACGCATTGATCGCCTGTGCCGGCGGTTTCGGCATGGGCGCCGCCACCGAGACCGACGACGCGGCCTGGTCCGCCGCCATGCGCGCGAATCTCGATACTTCCTTCGTCGCCGCCCGCGCCTGCCTGCCCGATCTGATCGAACGGCGCGGCGCCATCGTGCTGGTCGCCTCGATCGCTTCGCTCGCCGCCGGGCCGGCCGTATGCGGCTACACCACCGCAAAACACGCGCTGATCGGCCTGACGCGTTCGCTTGCGCGCGACTACGGCCCGCACGGCGTACGCGTCAACGCGGTCTGCCCCGGCTGGGTCCGCACGCCGATGGCCGACGCGGAAATGCAGCCGCTGATGCAGCGCTATGACGAATCCCTCGACGCGGCCTATCAGCGGGTTTGCGCCGATGTGCCGTTGCGCCGCCCCGCGCAGGCGGAGGAAATCGCCGGCGTTTGCGAGTTTCTGGCGTCGCCCGCCGCGTCGATCGTGACGGGCGCCACCCTCGTTGCCGACGGCGGCTCCTCGATCGTCGACGTGCCGACCCTCGCGTTCGAACATATGTAAGCGAGGTCAGCGAGGCCTTAGCCCATCACGGCGGCCGACTCCGGCAAGGTCGCGCCGCCGTCGACCACGATGGTCTGGCCGGTGATATACGCGGCCGCGTCGGAAGCCAGAAACAGCATGGCCGCCGCGATATCCGCCGGTTCGCCCAGCCGCCCGAGCGGGATTGCCTGTTCGATGCGGCGGTTATGCGCGTCGTCGCCCAGGTTGCCCATTGCGGGCGTGCGGATCATGCCGGGCTCGACGCCGTTGACCGTGATGCGATGCTTCGCCAGTTCCAGCGCCGCCGCGCGAATAAAGCCATTCACGCCCGCCTTCGACGCCGCGTAATGCGCAAGCCCCGGATACGCCACACGTGGCCCGGTCACCGACGAGGTCGCCAGCATCCGCCCGCCGCCTTGCCGGATAAACGCAGGCGTCGCCGCCTGCGCGAGCCAGAAGAGCGCGGCGAGATTCACCGCGAAAGTGCGCTGCAAAATCGCGGGCGTAATCGCCTCGAAGGCAGTGAGCGGAAAATACGCAGCGTTGTGCACGACCACGTCGAGCCTGCCGAAATCCGCCTCTACCTCGGCAACGAGATGCTCGATCTGCGCGTACTCGGCCATGTCCGCTGCGTAGGCACGCGCCGTGCCGCCCTGCTGCGCGAGCGGCCGCGCCGCTTCCGAGGCCGCGTCGACGCGCAGATCCGCGATCGCCACCGAGGCGCCGCGCGCGGCAAACGCCTCGGCAATGCCGCGCCCGATGCCTTGCGCGCCGCCGGTCACCAGCACGGTCTTGCCGGCGAAATCACGCACGCTGATCGTTTGCTGCGCGGCGCCGTTCATCGCGGATACCGTGTCACATTGAGCACTTCCGCAAGTGCGCCGACCGGGAAATTCGACAGCGAGTCGAACTGGCTGCCCCGGTAGCCAAAAATCTTGCCGTCGGTCTTCTTGCGTTCGAGGTCGATCATCACCACGCCGAGCGTCGGAATGATTTTTTCACGCCAGACGAACAGGTACAGGTCTTTGGCGATGGCGATGTAGTGGCAGCGATCCACGTCGGCGAGACCGGCTTCCGCGCCCGAAAGACATTGCCACGCATAGAAGTTGTCGTTCAGATAGACGTGCTCGTACTGTTCCGTCGCGCTATACGTGTACAGGTTGCGCATGCCGATCAGTTCGCGCGTCGGGTGATGCAATGCCGCTTCAGCGCCTGCCTGCGCACCAGCCTGTGCGCCCTGCGCCACGATCCTGCCGTGACGCAAACGCACCTGCACGCCGGTCAGCTCCAGGCCTCGCTCGACGCGCGTGAACGCATCGGTACGCGCTTCGCTTTCGTTCGGCAGGGTGCCGGCTAACGAGGTGCACAGGCCCTGCTTCACGTCGAGCACGTGACTCGTCGCTGCCGGCCGCGAGCCGTCGCCACCGCCGATGTAATCGACGAAGTAAATGCCGTCGCGCACCGAGGTGATCCGGCAATCGAATTGGCCGTTAGACGTACGCACCACACCGGCGGAGACGAACGTCAAAGTCTCGGCGGGGTCATCCGCGAATTCAAGCTGCAACGTGCGGCCAGTCAGATCGTCGACCGGCGGCAAGATGTGGCTGTCAGGTGCGAAACCTTCGGCCAGTGCGCCGACCTGGATGAAAACGGGTTGAGATGTCATGTCTGTATGGCTCCAGTAGTTCGATGATTTGCCGCGGCTAGGGCCGCCTCTAGCGAGGTGCCGCGGCGCCTTTGACTACTGTACGGAGGGCGCGGGTGCGGCGGCATCAACCATAAGGATGACAACGCCCGCGCTTCAAAGCGTTCTGAACGCGATCGAGCAGTCAAAGACCCGGCAGCCCGAATTCATCCGCCAGTTCATCGATCAAGCCGCGCTGAAACGCCTTGAAGCGCTCGTTCGGCTGCTGCGCAATCGCCAGATCCAGCATCGGATCGGTCACCAGCGTGCGCACGTCCGCCAGCGTTTCGACAATCGCATGGCCGCAGAACGGCACATACGCTTCCGAATACCCGCCCTCGTGCACGATCACCAGACGCCCGCCGCAATAGCGTTCCGCGGCATCGCGCATCAACTGCGTCATCGCCCGATAACTCTCGCTATGCAGCAGCATGCGGGCGAGTGGATCGACCGCGCTCGCGTCGAGCCCGCTCGCCACCACGATCAGATCCGGTCTGAACGCGTCGAGCGCAGGCAGCACGATGCGCTCGAATGCGTACAGATAGGCGTCGTGGCCGCCGCCCGGCAACAGCGGAATGTTCAGGTTGGCCCCCATACCGGCGCCCGTGCCGCGCTCGTCCGCGCCGCTGTAGCCCGGCGGAAAGCAGCGATCCTGATGCAGCGAAATCGTCAGAGAGTTAGGGTCGTCGTAGTAGATCGACTGCGTGCCGTTGCCGTGGTGGACATCCCAGTCGATCACCGCAACGCGTTCGACGCCATGCTTCGCGCGGGCCGCTTCGATCGCAATCGGAATGTTGGCGAGCAGGCAGAAACCCATCGGCTTGTCGCGCAGACAGTGATGGCCGGGCGGCCGCGAAAGCGAAAATGCGTTGCTTGCCCGCTTCTCGAGCACGGTATCGATCGCGCCAATCGCCAGCCCCGCGGAAAGCGCGGCGATCTCGTAGCTCCCTTTGCCGAATGGCGCGAGCTCGCCCAGATCGCCGCCGGTCGTATCGCTGAGCGCCTTGAAACGGTTCAGATAATCCCGCGAATGGACGCGCAGCAAATCCTCCTCAGTGGCAAGCGCCGCGCTCTGCATGTCGAGCGAGGCCGCCAGCCCCGAGGTCTGGATCAAGGCCAGCAGTCTGCGTTTCGAATCGGGCGATTCCGCGTAACCGCTGCTCGACGGCGGCTGCACCCAGCCGCCGATCGGAAAGAACAGCGCATGCGTGCCACCGGTATGCCAGAAAGTGCGTTCGTCCGTGAAAAATGCCGTTTTGCTCATCATGTCTCTTACCTGTAGTTCACCTGCGGATTCAGATCGACCGGGTTCGGCAGCACGATCACGGCTGCGTACCCGGCATTTCGCGCCCGCTACGCTCAACGCGAAGCAGGCAAATGAAAGACAACGCACAGATCGCTGCCGCGCCCTGAAACAACGTATTGAGTCCCGCGCCGGCGTCGAGCAGAACGCCGGCGATCAGCGGACCGACCGCTAGCCCCGCGCCGATCACGAAGTTCAGCGTGGCGATCAAACGGCCCGACGTATCGGTTTTTGCGGCTGCGGCAAGGATGAACGGCAGCACGAAGGTCCATGCGAACTTGAACGCGAAGATCGCGGCGGCATAACCCATCGAACCCGGATGCGCCGACAGCCCGAGCAAAGCCGCGACGAGAATCGCGTAACCCGTCAGCAGCATCGCGGCACGCGCGATCCGGTTGCCGATAAACGACGCGCACGCCGCGCCGACGATTCCCATCACGCTCGCGATAGCCAGCAGTTCGCCGGTATGCCCGGCGTCGAGTCCGGCGAGCGATGCCGCCTTGCTCGCGAAGGTCCAGACGCCGCCGATCGCCACATAGAACGTGAGCACCCCACCGATCACCAGCGTCGCCAGAAACCACGTGCTGCTGCGGCCACCGTGGTTACCGGACGCGGCCTGTTGCGCCTGCTTGCCACTAGCTCCGCCCAGGGCCGGATCGAAGCCGCGCGTAAGCGGCGACGCGATCAGCGCGAGCACGGCCAGCGTCACATACAGGGCGCGCAGACCGAACGCTTCGAACAGATGCGGCAGCACGACGAGACCGAGTGCGCCGGCCACCAGTTGACCGACCACCCACAAGCCATACACGCGGTCACGATTGCCGCTCGTCGCCGCGCTCGTCATGCATAGCACCATCAGCGTGCCGCCGCCGAGCGCGGTCAACGCGCGCAGCACCAGCAATGCGACGAAGCCCGGCATCAGCACCGCCGTGGCGAGATTGCCGAGGCAAAACACCGCCGTGGCGATCGCCGCGACACGGCGCGCGTCGACACGGCCCAGCCACAGGAGCGACGGCAAGGTCGCGCAACTGAACGCGCCGAGTTCGACGAAGAAGTAAGTACCGATCTGCGAGGCGCTCAAACCGAGCTGTCCGCCGAGCTGCGCCGCCACGGCCGGCGCGACCAGCAACAACAATGGCGTGATGGCGGCGAACACCACCAGCGACAGCAGCGTGGACGCCGCGAATTCGCGTGGCGCGGCCGCGGGCGTCGCGGACACGCCGGCTGTGGCAAATGAGGAGGTCGAAGAAGTTTTCATGGGGCTCGTGAGGTAACGGTTGCGTTGCAACGAGGGCCGGTATGCGGTCCAGGAAAAAGCGAAACCAGGCCGGCGCGGTGTCGACACCGAAGCGCCACGCCGGCGCGACGCACACTCAGAACGTGTGATACATGCCGAGCATCGCGCCGAACTGCGAGGCGCCATTGAGCGGCGAGGCGTCATATTCATAGACGGGTTGCGAGCTTTGACTGCTGTTGCGCGAATAGCCGAGATTCACATACGCCACCGTGCGCTTTGACAATGCATAGGTACCGCTCGCGATGAACAGCGTCGGATGACCGACACTCGGCGTGTTCGACCAGGTCTGATAGACGCCGCCCGCAAGGCCGACGAAATTGTTGACCTGATAACGCGCCCCGCCCCATGCCACCGTTTTCGACGGCGCGAGTGTTCCCGTTTGCCGTTCGGCGCCGCCATACAGCGAGAGCGTCGCGATGTCCCAATGCGCGGCCAGCGTGCCGATGGTCTGCTGCAGTCCCGAGGTATCGCCATCCGCGGACGCCGTGCCTTGCGCCCGATGCAGCGCCGCGCTGATGCCGTAGCCATTGCCGCCGTACTGCGCGCCGATTTCCAGCACGCGGCCCGAGCGCGAATTGCCGGCCACACCGCCAGTCGCAGCCAGCGCCTCGGCGCTGAAACCGCCGTAATCGGCGCTCTTGAACTTCACCGAGTTGTCGATGAAGTTGGCCGATAGCGGCACCAGTTCGCCCTGCCCGCTATACGCCGCGTACAGCAGCGGGTCGTAGAAAACGGTGCGATCGAACAGCACGCTGAATTGCCGCCCCAGCGTGACGGTGCCGAACTTGCCGGTTAAGCCGACGTAAGCACCCCGAAAAAATGCATAGCCCGGCACCGTAGCCGTGCCGTCGTTCACGTTGATACCCTGCTCGAGGCGGAAGATTGCCTGCAAGCCGCCACCCAGATCTTCCTTACCCGTCAAACCGATCTGCGAGGGCAACACACCGTAGTTCTGCAAGTTGACCGCGCTGTGCTGGCCGTCCGCGTTCGTGCGGTACTGAATGCCGGCATCGATCAAACCGTACAGCGTGACACTCGATTGCGCGTGTGCGGCCGTGGCGCACAAGCCGGCCGCCGCGCTCAATACCGCCAGCGTCTTTCGTCGACCTCCACGCTGCCGTGATTCGTTTCGTTTCATCGAGAAGCTCCAAACCGTCCAATGTTTTTGTAATGTGTCCGTCACTGCGGGTTGCATCTCCGATCCAGTGCAACGGCAGTGTCCGTAGCGGCAATTGCGCTGACTAGACGTCCAGATGAACGGTAAGGAAAACCCGCACGCGATTGCGCGCGGCCTTGCTGCGATTGGCATGCGCCGCGAAGTTGAACGGCCCGGCGTGCTGACGCGGCGCGGCATCCACGGCCCGGGGCCGTTCAAATGAGGGGGTGTAAGGCCATTTTGGCCGCAGCGTTTTTCAAAAAAGTGCCACGTATAATCGATCGGCATGCCGCGCGCGCGGCCAGACGCGCCTTATCGACAGCCGAAGGAAACAGCGTGACAGTCACCGCGGACACCAGGCGGGTTCTCGATCAGTGGGGTGAAATGCCCGCTGCCATTGCGCTCGACGATTACGCGGGCGCGCCGCTCGAACAGCGCAGCGCCGATTTCGAAGGCACGCTTTCCGGCAATGGCACCGCGACGCGCGGCCTGAGCCTTTTCCTGCTCGACCTGTATGCGCTCGCCAACCGCGCCGGCATCGGCGAATTCGAGCATGGCTTCTTTCGTCTGCTCTCGCAGCATTTACCATTCGACGCCGGCTGGACCGGCGTGACCACGCATACGGCCAATGGTCCGGTGATGCACAACAGCTTCGTCTATGGCCTGCCGGGCGAATTCTTTACCGACTGGCAGCGCGTGCGGGACTGCGATCCGCTCGCGCTCGGCTCGATGAACAGCTACGGCCGTGCGCTGGCGGTGTCGATCGTGGCGCCCGGCATCGATCAGCGCTTTCGCAACTGGGCGATCAAGTACGGGCTCGCGCAGTTGATGGTGGTGTCGGCGCTCGATCATCGCTTCGGGCTCGCGACGTTCTTCTCGGTATATCGCCGCGCGCTCGACAAACCGTTCTCCGCGGCGGATGCGCAAACGCTGGAGGATGTGATTCCGCATCTGAGCGCGGCACTCACGATCAACCGCTCGTTTCAGTTGACGCGCGAGCGTGGCGGGGGCGTCTCAACGCCGGCGCGCGCGATCTGCGACGGTTTTGGTGCGGTGCATCAGGCGGATAAAACGTTCGAGACTATTCTGCGCAGCGAGTGGCCGGGCTATCAGAACCAGCATCTGCCCGCGCCGCTGATCGCGCATCTGCATGCGAGTACGGGCCAGCCGTATGTCGGCGAAACGGTGACGGTAAGCTGTTCGCCGGTAGTCGGTCTGTTTCAGCTGGAAGCGCGCCAACGCTCGCCGCTCGACCGTTTGAGTCCGCGCGAACTGAATGCGATCAGGCTGTACGGCGACGGCCTCTCGCATAAGGAAGTCGCGCAGCGCATGGCGATTTCGCCCACCACCGTGCGCCACTATCTGCGCTGCGCGTACAAGAAGCTCGGCATGCACGACAAAAGCCAGATTCCGTGGCTGCTCGGCCTCAGGGAGAACGCCGCGGCAAATACCTCGGCGCCCGGCCAGGGCGATTGACCTGCCGCTTTACTCGTCCTCTTCTTCCAGGCCCGCAAGCAGATCGTCGACCGCGCGATACACACGCTCGACGATCTCCGGCCCTACCTTGCGCTCCAGTTCGCGATAGTGCGCCTCGAGATCCTTCGAGATCACGCGCACCAGTTCCACGCTCGTATCGGTAAGCGACACCAGCACGCGGCGCTGGTCTTCCGCGAAACGCTCCTTCGTCACCAATTCCATGCTTTCCATGCGCGCGAGCACCCCCGCCATGCTCGGGCTCGAAATCGTGCAGATGTCGGAAATGTGGCGCGGCTCCATCGGGCCGTGCTCATTGAGCGCGCGAATCACGCGCCACTGCTGTTCGGTCAGCCCGTGAGCGGTAATCAGCGGGCGGAACCGCTCCATCATTTTTTCTCTGGCGCGCAGCAACAGCATCGGCAGGTTGCGATGCAAAACTCGAATCGAAGCAGAAGCGGACATGGCGGAAGATAGTTAAAAGCAGCCGTCGAAGCTTAAGGGAAAACCCGCAATCAGCCGACAGGCTATTGACCGTGGATGATATCAAGCGCAATACTACTAACATGTTAGTGTTTTCTCCGAGAGACAACTGATTTATGTTTGCACTTGCCGATCACCTGCTGCATCCCGAGGGCGACGCGTTGCCTCGCGACGTGGACGCGCAAACCGCTGCCGCGCTGCTCGCGCGCGGCGTGGCCTGCCGCACCCCCGTTTCCGGCGCCGTGTATGGAACCTTGCTGAACGACCGCGCCGCGCTGCAGGCATTGGGCGACGCGGTACACGCCGCGCCTTACAAAGCGCCGCCGAAGGCGCCTGTTCTCTATCTGAAGCCGCGCAATACGTTCGCCGGTCATCGCGCCCGTGTCGTCGTCCCCGACAATGCATTGGGCGTGGAAGTCGGCGCTTCGCTCGGCATCGTGATCGGCCGCACGGCAAGCCGCGTCGGCGCGGGCGAGGCGTTCGACTACATCGCGGGCTACACGCTGGTCGCCGACCTGAGCGTGCCGCACGCGAGCGTGTACCGCCCCTCGGTGCGGTTCCGCGCACGCGACGGTTTCTGCGTGATCGGACCGGCCGTGGTTGCCGCACGTCATGTCGCGGCACCTGACGATCTGGGCATCAAGGTCGCGCTTGCCGGACATGACGTCTTCACCGCCAGCACCGCATCGTCGGTACGCAACGTCGCGCAACTGATTGCGGATGTGACCGATTTCATGACACTGAATGCCGGCGACGTCATTACGCTGGGCGTGCCTCATGGTTCGCCGGTCGCGCATATCGGCGACACGGCCACGCTGTCGATTGGCGGACTGCCGCCACTCGAGGTGTCGTTTACAGGTGCAAAAGAACAAGCTGGAGAACAACCATGATGCGCGGCCGCGTTGCCTATGCAGGCGCGATTCACGAAGCTTATCCGGACGCTCACGGCGTACGTCTCGCCGACGGCCGCGTGCGTCGTGAGGATGAAGTGGTGTGGCTCGCACCGATCGAAATCGGCACGATCTTCGCGCTCGGCCTGAATTACGCCGAACATGCGAAGGAATTGCAGTTCAACAAACAGGAAGAGCCGCTGGTCTTTCTCAAGGGCCCCGGCACCGTGATCGGTCACCGCGGCTTCACGCGCCGCCCCGCCGACGTCACCTTCATGCACTACGAGTGCGAGCTGGCTGTCGTGATTGGCCAAACCGCGCAGAACGTCACGCGCGAAAACGCCATGCAACATGTGGCCGGCTACATGATCGCCAACGACTACGCGATCCGCGACTACCTGGAAAACTATTACCGCCCCAACCTGCGCGTGAAAAATCGCGACGGCGGCACGGTGCTCGGCCCCTGGTTCGTCGATGCCGCCGATGTCGAAGACGTCACGCAACTCGAACTGCGCACCTTCGTGAATGGCACGCGGCAGCAACACGGCAACACGCGCGATCTCGTCACCGATATCCCGGCGCTGATCGAGTATCTGAGCAGCTTCATGACGCTCGCACCTGGCGACGTGATCCTGACCGGCACGCCGGAAGGCATCGTCAACGTCAATGCGGGCGACGAAGTGGTCTGTGAAATCGACGGCCTTGGCCGTCTCGTCAATACGATTGCATCGGATGCGGACTTCGGCCGCGCCTGATCGGGACAGTAAAAGAGAAAGGACAAGGCAATGCGAATCGAACATCTGATCAACGGCAAATCCAGCGCCGCAAAAGACTACTTCGAGACAGTCAATCCCGCGACGCAAGAGGTGCTCGCCGAAGTCGCCAGCGGCGGTGCGCAAGAAGTCGACGCCGCCGTGCGCGCGGCTAAAGAAGCGTTCCCGGCATGGGCCGGCAAGCCGGCGACGGATCGCGCAAAAGCCATTCGCAAGCTCGGCGAGTTGATCGCGAAGAACGTGCCGGAAATCTCGGAGACCGAGACGAAGGACACCGGCCAGACGATCTCGCAGACGCGCAAGCAACTCGTGCCGCGCGCTGCCGACAACTTCACTTATTTCGCGGAGATGTGCACGCGCGTCGACGGCCATACGTATCCCACCGACACGCACCTGAACTACACGCTGTTCCACCCGGTCGGCGTCTGCGCGCTGATCTCGCCGTGGAACGTGCCGTTCATGACGGCAACATGGAAAGTCGCGCCCTGCCTCGCCTTCGGCAATACTGCCGTGCTGAAGATGAGCGAATTGTCGCCGCTGACCGCTTCGATGCTCGGCAATCTCGCGCTCGAAGCCGGGATTCCCGCCGGCGTGCTGAACGTCGTGCACGGCTTCGGCAAGGACACCGGCGAACCGCTGGTGGCACACCCGGACGTGCATGCGGTGTCGTTCACCGGTTCGACGGCAACCGGCAACCGTATCGTGCAAACGGCAGGCCTGAAGAAGTTTTCGATGGAACTCGGCGGCAAGTCGCCGTTCGTGATTTTCGACGACGCCGATTTCGAACGCGCGCTCGACGCTGCCGTGTTCATGATCTTCTCGAACAACGGCGAGCGCTGCACGGCGGGTTCGCGCATTCTGGTGCAACGCTCGATTTACGCGCGCTTTGCCGAACGTTTCGTGGAACGCGCAAAACGTCTGACGGTGGGCGATCCGTTGGCGGACAGCACGATCGTCGGCCCGATGATCAGCCAGGGACACCTGGCCAAGGTGCGCAGCTACATCGAACTCGGTCCGAAAGAAGGCGCCACGCTCGCCTGCGGCGGCCTCGACGCACCCGACTTGCCGCAAGCCATGCGCAAAGGCAACTTCGTTCAACCGACGGTGTTCGTCGACGTCGACAACCGCATGCGGATCGCGCAGGAAGAGATCTTCGGCCCAGTGGCGTGCCTGATTCCGTTCGACGACGAAGCTGACGCGATCAGACTCGCCAACGATATCTCCTACGGCTTGTCGAGCTACATCTGGACCGAGAGCACCGGGCGCGCGTTGCGGGTTGCCGCGGCGGTCCAGGCCGGCATGTGTTTCGTCAACAGCCAGAACGTGCGCGATCTGCGCCAGCCGTTCGGCGGCACCAAGGCATCGGGCGTGGGCCGTGAAGGCGGCACATGGAGCTATGAAGTGTTCCTCGAACCGAAGAACGTGTGCGTATCGCTCGGCTCGCATCATATTCCGCACTGGGGCGCCTGACCCGCGTCGCCATGGCGCGCGAGGCCAGCAGGTCTCGCGCCACACTGAACAGGAGATCGCGATGGGCAAACTCGCGTTGGCAGCAAAGATCACTCACGTGCCGTCGTTATATCTGTCCGAACTCGACGGTCCTCATAAGGGCTGCCGGCAGCCCGCGATCGACGGCCATCATGAAATCGGCCGGCGTTGCCGCGAACTGGGTGTGGATACGATCGTCGTCTTCGACGTGCATTGGCTCGTGAACAGCGAATACCACATCAATTGCGCGCCGAAGTTCGAGGGCGTCTATACGAGTAACGAACTGCCGCACTTCATCAAGAACATGCCGTATGCGTATCCCGGCAATGTCGGGCTCGGCAATCTGATTGCGGAAGTCGCCAATGAAATGGGCGTGAAGAGCCGCGCGCACAGCGAGACCACGCTCGAACTCGAATACGGCACGCTGGTGCCGATGCGCTATATGAATAGCGACCAGCACTTCAAGACCGTCTCGGTATCCGGCTGGTGCATGTGGCATGAACTCGAAACCAGCGCGCGCTTTGGTCTTGCCGTGCGCAAGGCGATCGAGGAGCGTTACGACGGCACCGTGGCGATTCTGGCAAGCGGCTCGTTGAGCCACCACTTCGCCAACAACGGTACCGCCGAACAGTTCATGCACAAGGTGTGGAGCCCGTTTCTCGAGCAGATGGACCGCAAGGTGGTCGAGTTGTGGGAAGCCGGCGACTGGAAGACCTTCTGCGAGATGCTGCCGCTCTATAACGAAAAATGCTGGGGCGAAGGCGGCATGCACGACACCGCAATGCTGCTCGGCGCACTCGGCTGGGATCGTTACGAGGGCAAGGTGGAAGTCGTCACGCCGTATTTCGGCAGTTCGGGCACGGGCCAGATCAATGCGATCTTTCCCGTCACGCCGCTGCCCGCTTAAGCCACGAGAAAGGAGCTTGCCGTGCCGCATTTGACACTCGAATACAGCGCCAATCTTGCTGATGAAGACAGCATCGGGCGGCTTTGCAGATCGCTTGCGCAATGCCTCGATGCGCAGCGTGAGAACGAACAACGCGTTTATCCGCTCGGCGGCATCCGCGTGCGCGCTTTGCGCTGCGCGCAATACAGCATTGCCGACGGCCGGGCGGACGCCGCCTTCCTGCACGCGGACCTGAAGATCGGCGCGGGCCGCTCGGACGCCGCGAAGAAAGCCACAGGCGATGCATTGTTTGAGGTAATCAAACAGCACTTCGCCACGGAGTTTGAAAAACACGGCCTCGCGTTGTCGTTGGAGATCAATGAATTCAGCGAATCCGGCACGTGGAAGCACAACAATTTGCACGCGCGGCTTAAGGCTGCTCAAGGCTAGGACGCCGACCTGATTCCGGGGCCGGCCGCCGCATATAGAGAATCCATCATGCTAGACGAACAGACTATCCGCGAGCTTGCATTGCAACTCGACAACGCCGAGAAGACCCGCACCCAACTGCGTCACTTCTCCGCCCAGTATCCCGAGATGACCGTCCAGGACGGTTATGCGATTCAACGCGAGTGGGTGAAACTCAAACTCGCTGCGGGGCACGTGATCAAGGGCCGCAAGATCGGCCTGACCTCACGCGCGATGCAGCGTTCGTCACAGATCGACGAACCCGATTACGCGCCGCTGCTCGACAGCATGTTCATTGAAGCCGGCCAGGACATCCGCGCCGACCGCTTCATTGCCCCGCGCGTGGAAGTCGAACTGGCCTTCGTGCTGAGCAAACCCTTGAAGGGCCCAGGCGTCACGCTATTCGACGTGCTGGACGCCACCGCCTACGTGACACCTGCGGTGGAAATCATCGACGCGCGCATCGAACAGTTCGACCGCGAGACGAAGGCGCCGCGCAAGGTCTACGACACCATTTCCGATTTCGCGGCGAATGCCGGCATTGTCCTGGGCGGGCGGCCGGTGCGCCCGCTGGACGTCGACCTTCGCTGGGTAGGCGCCCTGCTCTACAAGAACGGCGCGGTGGAAGAAAGCGGACTCGCTGCGGCCGTGCTGAATCACCCTGCCACGGGCGTCGCATGGCTCGCGAACAAGATTGCGCCTTACGATGAAGTACTGAATGCGAACGACGTGATTCTGAGCGGCTCGTTCACGAGCCCGATCCCTGCGCGAGCGGGCGACACGTTCCATGTCGACTATGGTCCGTTGGGTGGTATCGGTTTGAATTTCATTTGAGTGGGCGATATGTCACTACCGCAAAACACATTCAAGCGTGCGCTGGCCGAGGGCAAGCCGCAATTCGGTTTATGGGCGGCCCTGGCCGACGCGTACGTCACCGAGTTGCTGGCCACTGCCGGCTTCGACTGGTTGTTGATCGACAACGAGCATGCCCCGAACGACGTCCGCAGCACGCTGGCGCAATTGCAGGCGGTAGCCGCTTACGCATCGCATCCGGTGGTGCGGCCGGTGCGAAGCGATAGTGCGTTGATCAAGCAGTTGCTCGATATTGGCGCGCAGACGTTGTTGCTGCCGATGATCGATACGGCTGAGCAAGCCGCGGATGCTGTTGCGGCGACGCGCTATCCGCCACAGGGTATCCGTGGCGTGGGGAGCGCGTTGGCGCGGGCCTCGCGGTGGAACCGGATCCCGGACTATCTGAACACCGCGGCGGATGAGTTGTGTGTGCTGGTGCAGGTGGAGACCGTGCAGGGGCTGGACAATCTTTCCGCGATTGCGGCGGTGGATGGTGTTGACGGTGTGTTTTTCGGTCCGGCCGACTTGAGTGCTTCGATGGGGTTGCTGGGTAAGCCTGGGGATGCACGCGTGCGCGAGGCGATTTGCAGCGGTATCGGGAAGGTTCGGGATGCAGGCAAGGCGGCGGGGGTGCTGGCGCCTGATGCTGGGATTGCCGGTGAGTATCTCGCGGCGGGCGCGAGTTTTGTTGCGGTGGGGACGGATACGGGTTTGTTAAGTCGGGCGGCGGCTGATCTGGCCGCCTTGTATAAGAATACCGCTGGGGTGGTTGCGGGTGTTAAAGGAGGGTATTAGGCTGCTTCGCAGCGGGGAGAGGTTTTTGCCTGCTCGGCGGGTTTGTTGAGCTGGCTTTTTGGCGTTGCCCTTCTGGTCTTTTGGTCATTTTGTCTTTTGGTCTTTTGGCCTTTCCTTGATTTCTTATCGGTCTATTAGCGTTGCCCCTGTGCGGGGCGGCACCTACTTTTCTTTGCCGGCCGCAAAGAAAAGTAGGCAAAAGAAAGCGGCTCACACCGCTAATTTTTAAGCGGGTCCCCCGCACAGTAGCGGTAGTGGTGCATCTGGAATCTGTCGCCTCGCACACTCCGCGCCGTTGACAAAGGACTCATCAGTTCCCACTCCGCACTGCGTGCGTCGCGGACGGGTCTGCCAGGGAAACCGGGGGGGCTTCGCGCAGCGAGAGCCTTCGGCTTCGCCTCCGCGAGGTGCCGAATGCACAAATGTCGTAGGTTTTGACAGCGCCGCCGCGTCAAGTTCGGCTGACCGCGAAACACGACCACCGGTTTTGTGAACGGCGTATCGGCGCGCGTAGCGCCGCCGGAGGTATGACGGCCTTGTCACTAAAGCCGAATGTGCGAGGCGACAGATTCCAGATGCACCACTACCGTGGCTGTGCGGGGGACCCGCTTATGAGCTGGCGGGTTGAGCCGCTTTCTTTTGCCTACTTTTCTTTGCGGCAGGCAAAGAAAAGTAGGTGCCGCCCCGCACAGGGGCAACGCTAATAGACCACTAACAAAGCAAGGAAAGGCCAAAAGACAAAAAGACCAAGAGCGCAAGACGGCAACGCCAAAAAATCCAGATTAACAAAAAAGCGCCCCGCGCAACCTCAATCCCCCGCCGGCCACGGCAACCCCACCACCGACCAATCCAGCTCCACCCCCACAACACACCTTCCCCCAGCAAACTGCACAGCCAAAGTAACCGCAACACAAGGCCGCCCGCTGGCCAAAGAAAGATAAGGATTACTAGCCACAGCCACCCCTGGCAGCAAAACCGCATTACGAAAATACGGCCGATGATCCCATCTGGCATCCTGCGGATTCGCCACAGGATGCAACGAAGCGCCATCGCTACTCCATGCCGGCCCCCGCACCTCATTCCCGATCTGCCGTCCGGAATCGTCGAGAATAAACCCGCTGATACAGCGCTCGAACGTCGCCAGCGAAGCAAACGCCTCCTCCATCGGAACACCCAGCAGCAAAGCATCGGCAGCCAGCTTCAACGCACCCCGATAAGGTTCGA
Source organism: Paraburkholderia sp. BGA-UO-ETr-F12 (assembly GCF_059567945.1). NCBI lineage: Bacteria > Pseudomonadati > Pseudomonadota > Betaproteobacteria > Burkholderiales > Burkholderiaceae > Paraburkholderia > Paraburkholderia sp. BGA-UO-ETr-F12. Next base: position 120,276 of record NZ_JCAQOZ010000041.1, read on the forward strand.
CCTCCGACTCGAACAACGCATACTGATGCGCCCGCCCCTGGGCAATCACGTCGAACGCATCATCGATCCGCCGATGCACCGACTCCGGCGGCGCAAGCTCCGCCGCCGGCCGGCCAAGCAGATACCCCTGCGCGAAATCCACATTCGACTCGACCGCCAGGATCAACTCCTCCGTGGTCTCCACACCCTCCACCACAACCAGCATCCCCGCCTGATGCAACAGCGAAACCAGCTTCGGCAAAATCGGCTGCTCGGAGCCGTGGCTGGTCGCGCGAATCAACTCGCCGTCAAGCTTCACAATATCCGGCCGGATCCGCAACAGGCGGTCAAGGTTCGATTGACCCGCGCCGAAATCGTCGACGGCAATCAGAAAACCATGCTCACGATATAAAGCCGCCGCGCGCGACATGTCGTCGACACTCCCGCCATGCGATTCGAGAATCTCCAGAATCACCCGCTCCGGCTCGAACCCCACCGCTCGCACAATCAGGGCGAGCTGGTCGGCATAGCCGTCGGCAATAAACGTGGCCGGCAAAATATTGAGGAACAGCCACGCGTCGCCGGGCAGCACCTTGCGCGCATTGGCCAGATGCACGGCATGACTCGCGCGATCGAGTTCGCCTTCGTCGCTGGACGGCTTCGGCGCGAACAGAACAACGGGCGGCACCAGCGTGCCGTCATCCTGCTCGCCGCGCAGCAAAGCCTCGAACCCCACCTGCTTCTGATGCGACAAACTGTAGAGCGGCTGGAAGTGCGAGGTCAGGTAATAGTCGTCCCAGCGATGCCGCAGCGCGGTCGCCCCGCCCTCCGCGTGTGCGGCATCGGAAAGCATTTGCAGCGCCTCGAACGGTAGTGCGCGTTCGGCGCACACGCGGTTTCTGCCCGAATGCTTGGCGCGCAGCAAAGCTTCATCGGCGCGGTCGAGCAGCACCATGATGCTTTCGCCGCCCCGGTGCTCGGCCACGCCGAAGCTCGCGGTCATAAAGCCGTCCGGCCGCTCGATGGCGGCAATCGCGCCGCGCAGGCGCTCGGCCAGCGCCAGGGCGCCGGCCAGTCCGTCACGCAGCAGCACGGCAAACTCCTCGCCGCCGATCCGGCTCACGCTGTCGTCCGCGGAAGTCTCCTCCATCAGCACCTGGGCCACCTGGTACAGTGCATGGTCGCCGACCGCATGGCCGAAGCGGTCGTTCAGCGATTTGAAATTGTCGATGTCGAGAAAAATCGCACTGACCCGTGCATCCCCCGTCATGGTTTCAAGGCGGCGCTCGGCCTGCTTGACGAACGCGCGGCGGTTTTGCAGCCCGGTCAGCGGATCGGTGGCAGCAAGCTGCGCCAGTTGGCTCTCCAGCAGAAAGTGATTGCGCCGGAAGCGATAAAAGCCGAAGTGAAACACAATGGAAGTGGGGGCGCCGATCGCTACGATCCACATCCACACGATAACGTCGACGTCATGCGTGCGCGGCCCGCCAAACAGCAACGCAAATGCCGCCCCGTAGAAAAGCGCGCTGCCGATGAAAAAATGCAGCGGCGTAAGCCATAGCGGCGCCGCGCAGATCGGGATCACCACCATGGCCGGCAGAATCCATAGCAACGGATGCTCGACGCCCGAAACATTCAGCGCAAGACCGGCCACCAGCACCAGCGAGTACGCGACGCCGATTGCGCCGAACATCCACGTCGAGCCCGCCCGTGGAATCGCCATCACCAGCAGCGCCAGCACCAGCGCGCAGGCAAGCCGGTAGGGAAGCGGCGTCGCCGGCCCGGCAACCATGTTGCGCGCCGCGACGAGACACAGGAAGGCGATCACGGTAAACGCCATCGTCACGGTCGAAAGCGGACGCTGATGCTCCAGGGACCGTCGATGAAACCGATCGCGCAAGCCGGAATCGGGCAGTTGCTTCGTTGAAGTGGAAAGCATATTGATAGTTATCAGGCTGGCTCCGGTCACTTGCCCCATGTATAACGGCAACCGTCTGACAAATATTTATGCCCTGTCCGCAAATAGAATCGCGTCCCGCCCCGTAAGGGCTAAGCGGCCATCACGCGGTTGCGTCCCGAGGCCTTGGCGGCATACAACGCGCCGTCGGCACGCGCCATCAACTGGGCAAGCGATTCGCCGGGCCGGTGCTGATCCACGCCGACACTGAAGGTATATTCCAGTCCACGCGGCAACTCCCCCGCCCCAGCCGACGCGAGCCGCGCCCGCACACGATCCATTAAACGCACCGCCTCGGCGCTGGTTGTTGCCGGACATAGCACGCCAAACTCCTCTCCCCCGAGCCGCCCGAACACATCGCCGCCCCGCAGGTTGGCGCTGACGAACGCGGCGAAATGGCCCAACACCTGGTCGCCGGCAGCGTGGCCATAGCGATCGTTGACCGCTTTAAACGAATCGATGTCGATAATGGCCATCGCCACCGGCGAGCCGGTGCGCTGCGTCGTCCCCAGCAGCGCCTCGCCGATCGCGAGAAAGGCGCGGCGCGACAGCGCGCCAGTCAGATCGTCCACATTGGCAAGCCGCTCGAGCCGCTCGGCGAGACGATCGTGCGCCAGCATCATGACCCCGATCGAAAGACACGGCGGCGCGAGGATACCGATGGCGAGAAACACGACATTGCCAGGCGTCACCTGCAGCAAGCTGGTCTGCAGCAGCACGCCGAAGCTGTACATGACACCACGCGAGAGATGCCCCGCGCATAAGAGCACCGACGCTACCGCGAGGAAGTAATAGCAATAGCGCGGCCGGTTCGACGGACGGTAGCGCAGCATGATGACGGCGAGCATCGCGTAGAGGCCCCCGTGATACACCGACACCACGGTCACGCGGGCGCTGAAATCGGGCGTGACAAAAGTCCAGTAAGTTATGCCGATCAACACGCCGAGCACGCCGACGTAGGCCGCCCATGGCCGCGTGGGTCGCCCCAGAAAGCGGTAGCAGCCCTCCACCAGCAGCAGCAGCGAGATAGCCAGCAGTTCGTTGGCCGCCACGATAGTCAGCCAGCGCGGGCCGTGGCCTTGCAGCGCAAAGGCAAGAAGCGCCGCGATCGCGACCGCATTGGCCGAGATCCAGTAGCCGACGCCGGGTATCGCCGCGCGCCATAGTGAACCGAGCACGGCCATCGCCATGGCGCTCGACAGCACCGTGACAACCAGAATAGTGAGTGGATTGAACATTTATTGTCTTGAATCACAGACGGCATCGTCATGACACGCTGCATTCCTGCCGTCTGCAGGACTTCCCGTTGCATGCGCAATAGCGCCGCGCAAATTCGTAAGCTTACCGGCCCGGATGAAAGTTGAGACCGCAAAAATGACGTAAGTATTACGTGGTTGCGAGAAAGTTAAGCCAATCGTTTGCGTGTATATCTCAGACGAATGTAAAGTGGCTAAAAGTTAATGTCTTAAGTAGACTCCTGCGAAGTGTGGCGGACAGACTGGACAGTTCGGTAAAAATAACATCGGACGCGTGCAACGCGCGGCTTTCCCTAACACTTTCATTTGCATTCAACCGTCGGCGCCCGTTTTCATACACGGCTGAAGCAACGGCCATTTCCCGGAAAATATGGTCCCAATTCTCGATTACCTGCTGGAACGTCAGATCTCGCCGCAATGGCGCGGCATGCTGAGCGCCTTGGCAACAGAGTTCGAAGCGCAGATCGGCCGCGACGAACTGCGCCAACTGATGTACCGCGTCGGCTGCCGGTTTGCCGCGGCGCATCAATTGCCCGCTTGCGGGTCCACGGCGGAACTCGCTCATGCGTTGAATCTGCTCTGGCAGGACATGGATTGGGGCTACGTCGAACTGTCCGACGAAGCCGAATCTTTGCGCATCGTGCATTACTGTGCGCCGCTGCAGGCGTTCGGCAATCCGGCGCTCGCATGGACCCCGGCATTTCTTGAAGGCGTCTATCAGACCTGGTTGAGCGCATTGGGCGCGCAAGGTCTGTCGGTCGTGCAAACGAGCGAGTTCGGCGCGGACACCGCGATCGAGTTTCGGCTGGGCCGGCATCCGGCTTGAGGGTCCCGCCGGGCAAAGCGTGAGTTCGAGCCATTGGGCATGAGCCGGCGGAGAGTCTCAGGCAGCAGGCAGGAGAGGAACGCGCCAGACCGGTGCGCGTGAAGTGGCGGCGCCAGCATTGCCGGCGCGGCGAGCAGGTGGCTGGTTTGGCTCAAGGCAGGTCATGCAGGTCAAGCAAGTCAAGCAAGTCAGGCAGTTCATTAAAAACACGGCGGCACTATGAGTTCATCGAGCGACATCGAGAAACTGTTCGATCATTTTGGGGGCGACGCCAACGCATACCAGGAAATCGGCCGTGAAAACGAGGCGCGTTCGGCGCGCACGCGTTGGCCGTTGCTGGTGACGCTTGACCTGACGCAGCCCACGATCCCGGCGATCCGGCAACGCCGCGAGGCGGATAGCGAGACGTTGGCACAGGAAGCGGCCCGCAAGGCGGCCGAGGAAGCGGCAGCGGCTGCCGATCGTCAGGATGACGTGCCGAAAGACGCCGCCTCGGTCACGCGGGCGAAGGCGCCGCTGTTTACACGATCACATCGGCGGGACATCCCGCCTGTCGTCGTTGCCGCCAAATCTGTCGCGCCGAGCGGCGCATCGCGTTTCGGCGCGCTCGAAACGAACGACGGCACCGCGGTCTCACCCGGCGCGGAAACAGCCCCGGCCGCGCCGACAGCACCGACAGCACCGGTAGCCCCGGCCGTGACGCGGACCGACGCGGCGGCGCCCTTGGCAAGGCAAGCCGCGCCAGCCGTCGCCCCGCCATCGCCATCGATATCGATACCGCCGGTTGCAGCTGCACCGGCTCGCGCTGCCGTGCCGCCTGCCAATATTGCGCCGTTGGGCCAGTTCCGCACGCCGGCGCTGCCTGTCACACAAACTATGGCGAGCATGCCACTCAACCCGACGGCGCCCCGTGCCCCCGCACCCGCATGGGCGCAGGCACCCGCACCCTCAGCATGGGCGCATACACCCGCGCAGACACCCGCTCAAGCGCACGCTCCGGCCTCCGCTCACGCCTACCCGACCGCGCCAGCGGCGCCCACGCCACCCGCGTCGATCCTCGGCAAACTGTTCGCCACTCAAGCCGCCGCCGCGCCGCGGCAACCCGCCGCCGGCAATCCGGGCGAATCAGCGCCGCTGCAATCGGTCTTCGACCGTCTGCGCGGCACCCCCGCTCAAACAGCGCCGTCGCCGGCCGGCACCTCGCGCGCGGCCGCGCCCGGCGCCTCCAACTCGTGGCTGGTCAACGGCCCTCGTCGCTCATGAAAGTCATTGCGGTCGTGTCCGCCAAAGGCGGGGTCGGCAAAACCACCCTCGCCGCCAATCTCGCCTCCGTGCTGGCCGCCGGCGGCCGGCGCGTGATCGCGCTCGACCTCGATCCGCAGAACGCGCTGCGCCTGCATTTCGGCGTGCCGCTCGACAGCATCGACGGTTTGTCGCGCGCCACGTTGACAGGCGATCCGTGGCAAACGGTGATGTTCGACGGCGTAGACGGCGTGACGGTGCTGCCCTACGGCGCGCTGATCGAAGACGACCGGCGCCGCTTCGAAGCCTATATCGACCAGGAGCCGGGCTGGCTCGCCCAGTCGCTGCAAGCGCTGCGGCTCGACCCGTCCGACGTCGTCATCGTCGACACGCCGCCAGGTTCGTCCGCGTATGTGCGCAATGCGTTGTGCGCGGCCACCTTCGCGCTGAACGTGGTGCTGGCCGACGCGGCTTCCTACGCGGCCATTCCGCTAATGGAACGGCTGATCGACACCTACGCGGCGCCGCGCCCCGAGTTCGGCGGCGTGGGCTACGTGGTCAACCAGATCGACCAGTCGCGCCAGTTGACCAAAGACGTCCTCAAGGTCCTGCGCCAGATGCTCGGCGACAAGCTCTTCCCGGGCGTGATCCATCTGGACGAAGGCGTGAGCGAAGCGCTCGCGTGCGACACCACGCTGATTCACTACGATCCACTCAGCCAGGCGGCCGCGGATTTCCGCTCGTGCGGCAACTGGCTCATGACGGCGGTCGATGCCATTGCCGTCTCACCGGGGAAAGTCGCATGAGCACGCCTTCTTCGCACAGCCTCGAGGGCGCCGAGCCGTCGCGGCTCGAACGCTTCGCCGACGCCCGATTCTGGAACAGCCGCATCGTGACGGGTCTGGTCACGCTGTTCGCGCTGGTGATGCTGTATTTCGTGTTCACGGTGCCGCTCGCGTTTTATGAGCAACTGACCTTCGCGACCTGCTGCTTCCTCACCGCGCTGTGGTTCCGCCGCATGCCGGGCCGTTACGCGACGATGGTGATGATCATGCTCTCGGTGGTCACCTCGGGCCGCTATATGTACTGGCGGCTCACGTCGACCACTTACTGGGAACATCCGCTCGACGCCGCGTGGGGTCTGTTGCTGGTCTCGGCCGAGGTCTATTCGACCATCGTGCTGCTGCTCGGCTACTTCCAGACCGCGTGGCCGCTCAAGCGCACGCCGATGCCGCTGCCCGCTTCACGCGACCAGTGGCCGAGCGTCGACGTGTTCATCCCGACTTACAACGAGCCGCTCTCGGTGGTGAAACCGACCATCTACGCCGCGCTCGCGCTCGACTATCCGGCCGAGAAAATCTCGATCCACGTGCTCGACGACGGCCGCCGTCCCGAGTTCAAGGCGTTCTGCGAAGAAGTCGGCGTCAACTGGACGATCCGCACGCACAACCGCCATGCAAAGGCCGGCAACATCAATGAAGCGTTGAAGATCACCCAGGGCGAATACCTCGCGATCTTCGACTGCGATCACATTCCGACCCGCTCGTTCCTGCAGATCGGCCTCGGCTGGTTCCTGCGCGACAAGCTGCTGTCGATGCTGCAAACGCCGCACCACTTCTTCTCCGCCGATCCGTTCGAACGCAATCTCGGCACCTTCCGCAAGGTGCCGAACGAAGGCGAACTGTTCTACGGCCTCGTGCAGGACGGCAACGATCTGTGGAACGCCACCTTCTTCTGCGGCTCGTGCGCGCTGCTGCGCCGGAGCATGGTCGAAGAGATCGGCGGCATCGCCGTGGAAACGGTCACCGAAGACGCGCACACCGCGTTGAAGCTGCACCGTCTCGGCTACACCACCGCCTATCTGGCGATTCCGCAGGCAGCAGGCCTCGCCACCGAAAGTCTCTCCGGCCACATCGGTCAGCGGATTCGCTGGGCGCGCGGCATGACGCAGATTTTCCGGATCGACAATCCACTGACCGGCAAGGGTCTGAAAATCGGCCAGCGGCTCTGTTATCTGAACGCGATGATGCACTTCTTCTACGGCATCCCGCGTCTCGTGTTCCTCACCGCGCCGCTGTCGTACCTGTTCTTCGGCGCGCATGTGATCGAAGCCGCCGCCAGCACGATCGCGATCTACGCGCTGCCGCACATGATGCACGCAAGCATCACCAACTCGCGGATGCAGCGCTCGTTCCGCCATTCGTTCTGGGCCGAGGTGTACGAATCGGTGCTGGCCTCCTACATCACCGCGCCCACGCTGCTCGCGCTGATCAACCCGAAGCTCGGCAAGTTCAACGTGACGGCCAAGGGCGGCCAGATCGAAAAGAACTACTTCGACTGGTCGATCTCGCGGCCGTATCTGTTCCTGCTGTTGCTGAACCTGATCGGCTTCGTGGTCGGCATCGTCCATATCTATCTGAACTGGCATATCCGCAGCGTGGTCAACACGACCATCCTGAACCTCGGCTGGACCACCTACAACATGCTGATTCTCGGCGCGAGCGTGGCCGCGGCGAGCGAGCGGCGGCAGATTCGCGCGGTGCACCGGGTGGCGATGCAAATGCCCGTGATGCTGAAATTCTCGACCGGCCGCACGCTGGCCTGCGAAACCATCGACTACTCGGAAGGCGGTGTCGGCGTGGCGCTGCCCGGCAAAATCGAGGTGCCGATCCACGAGCGCGTGACCGTGTCGCTGTTTCGCGGCGACGAGGAATACACCTTCCCCGCCACGGTCGGCTTCACCGAGCCGGGCCGGGTGGGCCTGCGCTTCGCGACGCTGACGCGCGAGCAGGAGTACGAGTTCGTCAAGACCACCTTCGCGCGCGCCGACGCGTGGACCGGCTGGGCCGAAGGGCGCCAGCAGGACACGCCGCTGCGCGGTCTGTCGCACGTGCTGTCGGTCGGCGCGCGCGGCATCGTGGGTCTTTTCGAGCATCTTTATGCCGACCTTCGAAGCTCGATGAAAAGCCGTCCGGTGGACGTCAAGAAGCTAAAAACCAAAGACTGATCTATGGGCAACAGGATGGCGAAGTCAAACGTCGAACGCTCGCATCACGAGCGCGGTGGGATGAAAGCGCAGGCGCGTCCGGCGGGGCGCCCTCGCTCGCAACGGTTGATGCGCGGACTTGCCTGCTGGCTCGCGTTGCAGACCGCGTTGGCAGCGCCGCTGGCGTCGGCCGCCGAAGCGATTGCGGCGGCGACGAGCGGCGCGAGCGCGGCGCCAGCCGGTCAGGCGGTCGCGCCGCAGTCTCAGCAAGGCCAGGGCGCGCCGGCCGCGCGCGTCGCCACCGGGGTGGGCAGCGTGCCCGCGCCGAGCCCGGCCGTGCCTTACGATCCGGCCGCGATCACGCAAGCGGAGTTGGCCACGCCCACGCCGGCGCTCGCCGCTTCGTCGGTAAAAGCCTTAGGTCTCAGAACGCCCACCACCGCCGAACCGGGCACCCTGGTGCCGGGCGGCCGCCGTCAAACGCTCACCTTCGCCGACCTCGGCGCGCGCGATCCGCTGCAACTGCGCGGCACCGACGGCCAGAACGGCGTCGCCTTCTCCGTGCGCGGCGACGAAGTGGTGACCGGCGCGATCCTGCATCTGGTCTACAGCTATTCGCCCGCGCTGCTCGCGAATATTTCCCAGCTCAAAGTGCTGGTGAACGGCGAAGTCGCCGCGACACTGCCGGTGCCGCACGAACAGGCCGGCATGCTGGTGGCGCGCGACGTCTCGATCGATCCGCGCTTCATTACCGAATTCAATCACCTGAACGTGCAGTTGATCGGTCACTACACGACGAGTTGCGAAGACCCGGCGAATTCGTCGCTATGGGCCACCGTCAGCAATGCCAGTTCGCTCGACCTGACCTATGCGTCGCTCGCCAGCAAGCCGGATCTCGCGGCATTGCCGCAGCCGTTCTTCGACCGCCGCGATGTGCGCCGTCTCGAGCTGCCGTTCGTGTTCCCGCAAAAACCCGGCGCCGGCACGCTCGAAGCGGGCGGCATTGTCGCGTCATGGTTTGGCGCGCTGGCCGGCTATCGCGGCGCGATATTTCCCGCGCAACTGGATAACGCGCCGCTGTCGGGCAACGCCGTCGTTTTCGCCACGGACGACCAGCGCCCGGCCGGCGTGACGATCCCGGCAATCTCCGGTCCGACGATCGCCGTGGTGGATCGCGAAGCACCGGCACGCGGCAAGCTGCTGCTCGTACTCGGGCGCACCGAGGCCGAACTGAAAACCGCGGCCAGAGCGCTCGGCATCGGCCAGAACACGCTTACCGGCCCGAGCGCGACGATCACGAGCCTGAACGAACTCGCCCCGCGCGCGCCGTACGACGCGCCGAACTGGCTGCCCACCAACCGCCCCGTGCGTTTCGGCGAGCTTGCCGACCCGCGCGATCTGACCGTGTCCGGCTACGACGCCGACGCCGTGCGCGTGAACCTGCGCGTGCCGCCCGATCTGTTCATGTGGCACACCAAGGGCGCGCCGATCGATCTGCGCTACCGCTACACGGTGCGTCCGCTGCGCGACCGGTCGTCGCTGAACATCAGCGTCAACGACGGCTTCGTGCAGTCGCTGCCGATTCCGGCCGAGTCGGCCTCGGTGTTCGAGCTGAGCCATTATTTCGCGCGCGTCCTGCCGGACAAAACCGCCGAAGCGCGCCGCACGGTCCATATTCCGCCGCTGCTGCTGACACCGCGCGCGCAGGTGCGCCTGCATTTCTACTACGACATTCCAAACACCGGCGAGTGTCACGGCCGTCTGCTGGAAAACGTAGTCGGCTCGATCGATCCGAACTCGACCATCGACCTGTCGTCGTTCCCGCATTACATGGCGCTGCCCGATCTGGCGGCGTTTGCCAACAGCGGCTTCCCGTTCACCCGCATGGCCGACCTCTCCGAGACCGCGGTGGTCCTGCCAAACGACGCCGATTCGAGCGACTACAGCCTGTACCTGCTGACCATGGGCCGCATGGGCGCATCGACGGGATATCCGGTAAGCGGCGTCACCGTCGGCACGGCGGACGACGTCGACAAGTACGCGAACAAGGATCTGCTGATTTTCGGCGCGCCGGGCAAGCAGCCGCTGCTGCAGCGCTGGGCCAAATCGATGCCGTTTTCAAGCGACGGCGATTCGCGCACCTTCTCGCTGTCGGACGTGGTCTTCAAGCTCGAGGACTGGTGGCATGGCGAGCGCGGTGTCGAACGCTCGCCGGCGCGCGCCGACCTCACGCTCGTGAGTTCGAACGGCGACGCGCTGCTGACCGGTTTCGAATCGCCGCTGCAGAAGAACCGCAGCGCCGTCGCGCTGGTGAGCGCGGCCGGCCAGTCGGACGCCGATCTGTCCGCCGCCCTGCTCGACGCCGACGTGCTGCCGGAAATTCAAGGCGCGATGGCCGTGATCCACGGCCGCACCGTCACCATCACGTCGAACGGCGAAGCGTACTATGTCGGCCGTTTGTCGCCGCAGGAGTATCTGCGCTGGGCGCTGTCGTCGCATCCGCTGCTGCTGGTGCTAAGCGGCGTGCTTGCCGCGCTGATCATCGCCGGTCTGTTCTACCGGACCCTGCGCTCGATCGCTGCGCGCCGCCTGAAAGACTGAGAGGATCGATAGGACTGATATGCGGGTTCGAATCAACAAGACCTATATGACGCTCACGTTGGGCGTGGGCCTCGCGCTTGCGGCGGCCACGAGTTTTGCCGGCCTCACCAGGGTGGCCCAGGCCACGCCGACGCCAGGTCAGCCAGGCCAGTGCAATAACGACTGGCCGGCGTACCGCATCTTCATCGAACACTTCGTGCAGGCCGATGGCCGCGTGATCGATTATTCGTCGCCGCAACTGAAAACCACTTCGGAAGGCCAGTCGTACGGCATGTTCTTCGCGCTGGTCGCGAACGACCGCGCGAGCTTCGACCGGTTGCTCGGCTGGACCCGCGCCAACCTCGCGGGCAATCAGTTCGACGCGCAAAACGTGCGGCTGCCGTCGTGGCTCTGGGGCAGGAAACCGGACGGCTCATTCGGCGTGCTCGATCAGAATTCCGCGTCCGACTCCGACCTGTGGATCGCCTACGATCTGCTGCAAGCCGGCCGCCTGTGGCATGACGCAAGTTACACGCAACTCGGTCGGGCGCTTGCCGCGCAAATCGCGCGCGAGGAAACGACCACGCTGCCGGGCCTTGGCCCGATGCTGCTGCCCGGACCGCAAGGCTTCGCGAACGGCGGCGTCACGCGCCTGAACCCGAGCTATCTGCCTTTGCCGGTGCTGCGCGCGCTGGCGAAGGAGATGCCGGGCGGGCCGTGGGCCCGGCTCGCCGACAACGCCTACAAGCTGATCAAGACCACCTCGCCGCTGGGCTTCACGCCCGACTGGGCTGCCTGGCAGAACGGCCAGTTCGTGGTCGATCCGAAAGAAGGCGACACGGGCAGCTATGACGCGATCCGCGTCTACCTGTGGGCCGGTCTCGCGTCGTCCGCCGATCCGCTCGCCAAGCCTTGGCTCGCGGCGGTGGGCGGCATGCGCGCGAAGGTGGCGCAAACCGGCATCCCGCCCGAGAAGGTCTCGTCGACCACCGGCACGGCGAGCGGCGAAGGTCCGTTAAGCTACTGGGGCGCGCTCGCGCCGTACTTCAAGGCGCTCGGCGACGAGCGCGGCCTCGGGCTCGCGCGCACCCATCTCGCCGCCCTCGACACCAACGTGCCGGGTCGCGAGCCTGTCTATTACGATCGTGTGCTCGGTTTGTTCGGCACCGGATTTATCGACGGCCGCTATCGCTTCGACGAAGCCGGCCGTCTCGTGCCCAGTTGGAGAAATGCATGCGATTGAGCGCCCTCGCGTTGTCAATGCGGTTCGCGCTGAGCCTCACGGTGGTGTGCGGTGTGGCGACGGCCTCGCCTGATGCGTTGGCGCAGGCGTCGAAAGACCCGCTGAGCGTGCTGATCGATCAGGGCAAGTACTGGCAATCGCATCATCGCGGCGACCTCGCCGAACAGGCGTGGCAGAAAGTGCTGCGCATCGACCCGAAGCAACCCGATGCGCTCTACGGCATGGGCATGGTGCTCGCCGACCGCAAGGACGGCGCGGGAGCGCAGCAATATCTGGCGCGTCTGAAAGCGGTTGCGCCGAACTATCCGAATCTGGACGAACTGGGCCGGCGGCTCGGCGAATCGAGCTTGCGTGACCAGACTGTCAACGACGCGCGGCGGCTCGCGCAAAGCGGTCAAAGCGCGAGCGCGGTGGAGGAATATCAGCGCGCGTTGAACGGCAAGCCGGCGACGCCCGAACTGCAACTCGAGTATTACCAGGCGCTGTCGGCCACGCCGCAGGGCTGGGACCAGGCCCGCCGCGGCCTCGACCAACTCGCGCGCGACAATCCCGACGACCCGCGCTACGCCCTCGCCTATGCGCAGCATCTGACCTATCGCGACACTACACGCCGCGACGGGATCGCGCGGCTGCAGAAGCTCACCGGCGACAGCACGGTTGGCGCGTCGGCGAAAAAGAGCTGGCGGCAAGCCTTATTGTGGCTCGACGCACGGCCCTCCGACGCCGCGACGTATGAAGCCTATCTGCAAGCCTCACCCGACGACGCCGCGGTCAAGGCCCGCTTCGATTCGATGGTCCAGCAGGACAAGGCGGCTCGCGACCGTGCTCAGGAAAATGCCGCGGTCGATGCTCGTGGCCGCACCATCGCCGACGGGTTCGCCGCGCTCGACCGAGGCGAGCTCGACACGGCGCGCTCGAAGTTTTCGTCAGTACTGGCAAATAGCCCGAACGACACCGATGCGCTCGGCGGCATGGGGATCGCCGCGTTGAAGCAGGAACGCTTTGCCGAAGCCCGCAATTATCTGGAACGCGCGTCGCGCAGCGGCAATCCGGCGCGCTGGAAAACCGCGCTCGATAGCGCAACCTACTGGACCTACACCAGCGACGCGATCGGCGCGCGCAGCAATGGCGAGTTCGCGAAGGCCAAGTCGCTGTTCGAACGCGCGATCGCGCTGAATCCGTCCGACGTCACCGCGCAGGTGCTGCTCGGCGAGATGCTGCTGTCGAATCATGACCCGGCCGGCGCCGAGCAGGCCTACCGGATGGCGCTGCGCCGCCAGGCCGACAATCCCGATGCGATTCGCGGCCTCGTCGGCGCGCTCGCTGCACAAGGCCGTGGCGACGAAGCACTGCAATTCGCCAATCAGTTGAACAGCGAACAACAATCGAAGGCCGGCGGCATCAACCGTTTGCGGGGCGAAGCGCAGGCTGCCCAGGCGCGCGCGGCCGAAGCGCGCGGCGATCTCGGCAGCGCGCGCAGCCTGTTCGAAGACGCGTTGCTGAACAATCCCGACGATCCCTGGCTGCGCCTCGACCTCGCGCGCATTTACGTGCGCCAGGGCGCGGTGGCGAATGCCCGCAGCATGATGGACGGACTGCTCGCCGCGCACCCCGACATGACCGACGCGCTTTACGCGAGTGCGTTGCTGTCGGCGGAAACCCAGGACTGGGCGGCCGGTCTCGCGCAACTCGAACGGATTCCGGTCGCGCAGCGCACCGACGCGATGACGACCTTGCAGCACCGTTTGTGGGTGCATCAGCAGGCCGACCTCGCGACGCGGATGGCGCGCAACGGCCAGTCGCAACAGGCGCTGGCGACCTTGCAAGCGGCCGAGCCGGTGGCCGGCAACAACCCGGAACTGATCGGCGTGATTGCCGCCGCGTATCAGCAGGCCGGCGACCCGAATCGTGCGTTGGGCCTCGTACGCAGCGCAATGAACGCGGCGCCCGGCAACACCGATTTACTGCTGCAATACGCGGGCATTCTGTCCGCCACGCGGCAGGAAGCCGAACTCGGCATGGTGATGCGGCGGCTCGCGTCGATGCAATTGACACCGCAGCAGCGCACCGATTTCGGCAATCTGAATCTGGGCATCGTCATCAAGCAATGCGACGCGGTGCGTCAGCGCGGCGACCTTGCCAGCGCCTATGACGTGATCGCGCCGTGGCTGGCGGCGATGCCCGACAATCCCGATCTGCAAGCCGCTCTCGGGCGCCTCTATTCGAGCGCCGGCGACGACCGCAATGCGCTCGCAAGTTACCGCGTCGCGCTGCAACGCAAACCGGACGACCTGAACCTGTTGCAGGCGGGCATCTCCGCGGCGACTGGGGCGAAACAGTTCAGCTATGCCGAATCGCTCGCGCGGCAAGCGCTCGCGGCGGCCCCTGGCGACCCGGGCGTGCTGGCGACGGTCGGGCGCATGTATCGCGCCGAAGGCAAGCTGTCGCTCGCATCGACTTATCTGCAGCGTTCGCTGGTCGCGGCCAATACGCCGCTGATGGCCAACGCGCCGCGCGCCAATGCACCGGGCAACGTGCCGCGCGGCTGGGAAGTCGCGATGCGCCGGATCGGCGCGACGCCGCTGCCCGGCACCAATCCCTTCGAAGGTAAAACCGCCACGATCTCGCCGACCGACGCCGACAACGCCGCGTTTGCCGGCGGCGGCTCCAACGCCGCGCGTGCCTCGCTTCCGTACTCGCAGTCTTCCTTGCCGTCACAGACCGTGCCGAACTATCCGCCACCCACGCAGCCCGCGCCCTACGTCGCGCCTTACACGGCACCCGCGCCGCAGCCGTATTCGCCCAATGCCGCGCCGGCCCCGTTGCCTTATAACGCGCCGCTGCCCGGCGTCAACACGGGGGGTTACGGCCAGGGGAGCAACGGGTCGAGCCAGTCAGGCGCGCCGTTGCAACCGTATCCGGGCCAGGGCCAGCCGCAGATGCAACAGGTCCCGCAGCAGCAGTACAACCCGGGGTATCCGCAGCAGGCGGGGTATGCGCAGCAAGGCGGCTACCCCCAACAGGGTGGTTATCCGCAACAAGGCGGTTATCCGCAGCAGGCTCAGTATCCGCAGCAGGTGCCGGACGGCTATGCGGCCACGCCATGGCCGATGTCGCCTGCCGCGCGTGAAGCGCAAGCCAACGCCGGTTCGATGCAGCCGCCGCGTTACGCGAATTCGTCCGCGAGCACGAAACGCTCGACCAGCAAGAAACAAAGCGCGTCAAAGAGCAATCGCAACACGCAGGCCTATGCGCAGGCGCCGTATGGGCAGCAAGCTTATCCGCAGCAGCAACAGCCCTATTACGGCCAGCAACCTTATGCGCAGCAGCAGGGTTACGCGCAACAACCCTATCAACCGGTTCCGCCGCAGCAGGCTTACGCCCAGCAACCCTATCAGCCGTATCCGGGTCAGGGTTCGGGTTATTACGCGCAACAGCAGCAACCGTACATTCCGCAGCCGCCTACCGGTTACGCGCAGCCGTATTACCCGCAGCAACCCGGTGCGAACGGCAATGGCGGCGGCTACCCGCAACCGAACGTTGCCAATACGCAGACGCTTGGCGTGGCGGAGGAACTGGCTCAGGTCAATCGCGAGCAATCGAGCACGGTGTCGGGCGGGATTGTGTTCCGCAACCGTTCGGGCGAGGACGGGCTGTCGACGCTGACCGATATCGAAGCGCCCATTCAGGGGCGCATCAAGGCGGGCAACGGCCACATTGTGGTGACCGCCACGCCGGTTACGCTGGATGCCGGCACTGCTTCGGGCAATCTCTCGACGCTCGCGCGATTCGGCGCGGGGCTGTCCAGCAGCACGTCCGCGATTGCCGCGGTCAACGGCAACAACACCTATGGCAGCCAGACCGCCAACGGTGTGGGTTTGTCGCTCGGCTACGAAGCCCGCAGCTTTAGCGGCGATATCGGCGTGACGCCGCTCGGCTTCCCTGAGAAAACCGTCGTGGCCGGCCTGCAATACAACGGCGGCATTACCGACAAGGTGTCGTATTCGCTGGCTATCGCACGCCGCGCGGTGACGGACAGCCTGCTTTCGTATGCGGGCGCGCGCGATTCCGGCTCCGGCCTCGAGTGGGGCGGCGTCACTTCCAATGGCGGCCTCGGCAGCCTTGCGTGGGACGACGGCACCAGTGGCCTGTACGTGAATGCCGCGTTTCAGTACTACCAGGGTTATAACGTAGCGAGCAATAACGCTGTCAAGGGCGGCGGCGGTGTCTATACACGTGTCTTCAAGGATGCGGATCAGACGCTGACTGTCGGCGTGAACACGACGCTGATGCGTTATAACAAGAACCTGTCGTACTTCACCTATGGTCAGGGTGGGTACTTCAGTCCGCAGCAGTATGTGATTCTGAATCTGCCGGTGGAATGGACAGGGCGCAATGGGCAGTTCACTTATGACGTGAAGGGATCGATCGGCGTGCAGCATTATCGTCAGGACGCGTCGAATTACTTCCCGCTCAATGACGGGTCCAACCGCCAGGCTACTGCGGCGGCGATAGCCAATCTTATTGGCACGGGTGTGGATGGCGGTGCGGTTTATCCTGGGCAGAGCAAGACCGGGTTTTCTTATTCGCTTAGCGCGGTGGGGGAATATCAACTGGCGCCGCAGTTGGCGTTTGGGGCGACTGCGTCGCTCGGCAATGCTTATGAGTATCGGGAGTGGCTTGCAGCGGTTTATGTGCGGTATAGCTTTAGCAGGCAGACGGGGTTGCAGCCGTTTCCGCCTACGCCGCTTAGTTCGCCGTATTTGTCGTTGTCGAATTAGGGGCCTGCTCGGCGGTTTAGGTTTGGTTTTTTTGTTTTTTGTTTTTTTGGTTTTTCTTGCTGTGTTCGTGGTCGAACCTGTCCGCATTTTTGTGTGCGAGGCGGTTAGCGGAGTTACCCGCGTGCGTTGGTAAAACGCTCTCCAAACAGAATCGCGAACTGGTTCATGGCTGAGGACCAGTCGAATGCCGCCC
>NZ_JCAQOZ010000042.1:0-4391 GCF_059567945.1 Paraburkholderia sp. BGA-UO-ETr-F12
TCGAGCGGATAGTGCAGACGCTTGAGCACCTTCGCGACAGTCGGATTCAGGTTCTGCTTCATCCATCAGATCGGGCGCTCTCGGGACTTCAGCATAGCAGGTCCCCTATTGCGACAAAGCCAAATCCGATGCTGCCTCAATGTATGGACCGGGACCAGCGGTCAGATAACTGCTTACTTTTTGCCCCCTTAACGTTGCGCCCGGGGGCCGCGACTCACAGGGGGCGTCTGAGATATCTCCCTGTTTGCTAGAAGCGTTAGCTTCGCCGAAGCTGCCCAGAAAAGCCTGCTCTAAACCGCGCTATTCAGATAATCCTTCTTATCACAATAGCTTGACCAGAAAGCGCTGTTGCAGACTTAAGCTGCATTTTCGGGCCGCGGCATGGCGCTGCCCAGGAGAAGGCACATAGCCTCGCGGGGTTCCTGAACCGACATTCAGAGTTCCTGGCGTCATGGCACGCTTGGGATTTTCGCTGCGACATGTCGGGCCTCGCCTTGGTGACGTGTTTTGCGCGGTGAAACCGCGTCTGCTGATTTTGGCAAAATTGACTGTTAGTTGCATTCCGGTACCGTCATCTGACGTGTTAGCCATGCTGTGCTGCCCCTCCCCCAACTATCTCGGCGGGCTATTGCGTCACGAAGGAAGCTCCGTGAGATACTGGAGCCCCTCAAGACGCTGCGCCCAGACGATGCGGACGCGCTCAACACCGATTGCACAGGGCACTTTCTCCCGGCTATGCGGAGAATCGACTATTGTCGGGCGGTGCGCGCGAGGCGGAAACATATCGAGGCTCGTCCGCTCCGGACCATCGTCGCATCGACTCGCCTTGCAAACGGTGCTCGAATCGGTTCGGAGCGAGTCCACCAGCAGGACTACCCAATGGTTCTGGTGCGAATTCGCGGTGAGCTAAAGTAAAGGCTTTAGCGGCGGTAAGGCAGGATCGTGAAGAAACTCCGTGATCTGGACGAACTGTTCAAAGGTCGGCATGTTGAACGCGAAGGCCCCGGTGCAAATCGGAGCTGCCGGTAAGTTAAGCTCGGGTTTTGACGAGCGCGAGCAGGCTATGAGTAAGCTGGTAGACATCGACGGGCTGTTCAACGGGCGCCACTTTGACCGCGAAGTCATCGTCCTGTGTGTTCGTTGGTGCCTACGTTACAAGCTCAGCCTTCGAGATCTCGTTGAAATAACGGCCGAGCGCGGGCTGTCGCTGGCGCACACCACGATCATGCGCTGGGTCAAACGCTTTACACCGGAGTTCATCAAGCGCTGGAACCGCTTTGCTACACCGGCCGGTCGCTCGTGGCGCGTCGACGAGACCTACATGAAGATTCGCGGCAAATGGGTCTACCTGTACCGGGCGGTGGATCGGGCTGTCATGCATCAGGGCCGGTCGCCGCAGACCATCACGCTCGATGGCTACGCTGCCTCGCACCGCGCGGTGCGCGAGATGAAGGCAAATGGTCGGCTGCCTGAAGACACGAAGGTCCGGTCCTCAAAATATCTGAACAACGTGATCGAACAGGACCATCGCCACATCAAGTCCAGAACGAACGCGATGCTCGGATTCAAACGGTTCCGGAGCGCCGCGACCACAATTTCAGGTATCGAATTGACGCATCGCATTCGCAAGGGTCAGTTCGATCTCAGGGAACTCGGTCTCAAGGAGGCCACTGCGCCCGCCGTGTGGAGCGCGGTCCTGTCCACTCGATACGTTATCTTTCATATAGATAACTTATCAACCTGCTTTCCTATTTGCACCAGAACCAATCCTGATGATCACGTGTGCCTCCTTTCGTCCGGGCGCGCCGGCTTTTCCTAGCTGTCCGACAAACACGCTCGATGAAACAGCCTGCCTAAGCCGTTAAGTTCGATGAACCAGAAGTCGAAGCCGGCTCCCTTAGCGCCTTTGAACTCGTTATTCCACGGCTCGTTGGTGTACGAAGCGATGCCCAAAGACACCAAATGCTCGATGTAGGTATATACCAAGTCGGGTTGCGCAAGTTCCTCGGGGCGAACAGCAACGGCTTCAAGGTGTTGCTTTTGTTCATCCGACAGGCCCGAAGCACTAGTTAACGCGGCCCTCTCATCTCTGAGAAGGACGGCTACAGCCTTCTGTGGCGGTCGCATGTAGGCCGATGTTTGAACTGCGGCGATTTGCTCGATCAACATCGCTTCGTCCGGTGCGAGTTGACCAACAATTTGCACGAACGCAGGGTGAGCCTCGCCGACTCGTTCTCGGTCCATCGCTCGCGCCAACAGTCGCTCGAACATTTCTCCGACAACGCTCTCCTCGTCGTGGTATTTGAACTGCTCCGCGATGGGGAATGCTAGCGACTCAACTGGCAGAACCCGCCGATCTTCGGGTACACGCCCGATAGATTTCCGCAGATGCATCGCCAACCTGTCCTGAATTGCTGCGGCGTATTGCAGCGGAAAGAGCGCAAGCCGCAACGTCTTTATGACGTCCAGACCAAACCTTCCGGTTTCCTTTAAAGCTGGCGATACCGTATCGTCGTAAGCTGCCTTGAGGACCTCTGGCGGAACGGCCTTCATCAGGTCTAGATCATCCATCTGTGTTTTCCTTGTCACGCGGCAGGAGCCGCTTTTCCGTTGACTCATACTGCCGCGCATCCTCAGGCGTTGCCGGACGAACCGCCTCCAGCGCAGTGCGTGCCTTCGATGCAATCTCAACCAGCTTCGCCCGGTAGTCTTCGTTCCCTGGCATCGCGTCCGAACCATTGCCGGTACACGGCGCGTATTCGCCCTGGAACGCAACGAGCGATTCCGCGACGTCCCGCAGCAGCGCGTCGCGCAGCGACTTCCGCTTTTCACCTTCCTCGCGATCCGGCGTGGCATCGCGCTGCCCAGCGCGCCAACCCGGTGGTGGCCCATATCGATCGATGCTTCGCGCGATCGGCAGCGTATCTTCTCGCGCCGTATCGGGTCCAACCTTCGACGCGGCGTCTACCGTCACTTCGACACGACCCCAAAGCTGCAATGGTGTGTCGGGCGTGACACATTTGCCGAAGGTCCTGTATGCGTAGCGACAAATCGCGAACAAACTGCCGAAGCCAAACCAAGCGACGCAGGCGAGCAAGCCAAGCCAGGCGAAAAAGGTCGCCACTCCGTGCACCCAATGGACGAGTGCTATCGTGGCGAACAGCAGAAAAAACCGAAGCGTCAGCGTGTAGTTCGTCGTCAGGTAGAGCGAGAATCCGTTTAGGTCGCCCTCCGTGGCCTTGATCAGCCGCGCGGCCAGCGGCTCAATTCCGCGTAGATTGCCATCGACGTGGCTCATAAAGGCAACACCCTTTCCGGGATGAAGTCCATAGAACGCGACGCATGGACCAAGATATCCGGTGCGCAGTACGCTCAGCCGCTCCCGTCCGGTCGTGACTGCGAAGGTCCGCTGTCGCACGTTGTACATTCGGTCTTCCCGCTCTTGTTCTGCTTCGTTCACGAATCACCAATCTGTTGAGATTATTCTTTCCGCCCGATTTACGGTGCGCCGACGATGGGTGGTCACTTCGTTCGGTCCCCACTCTCAGGCCGGCTCTGGTCGACACTCACAGTGCTTCCCACGTTTTCCTCTGATTGACCCGCGCACCGCGCGTGCGCTTTTCCGTTCGGGTTTCTACTTGTGAACCCAGTAGTAGACTGCAAAAATCACTACCATGCCTAGTAACAGATCGAGGCGAGAAGTGATCTTGGTCAAACTGGCTTTCAGATCGGGATGGATCGGCGCTTCCGGAGTTGGGGCCTCCGTGGCTTGCATTTCGGTGCCTTCCTTGTAGGCAGAAACGCTTAACACGGCTTGCGAGAGCTTGACGTGTGTCGCTACGGCTTGATTCCAAACGACATCATCGCCGTCAGGGGACGATCCCAATGTGAAGCCGGCAACATTGTCACCGTGGAGACTCAGTTCGATTCGGCGGCCTCTCGCCCACTGTTCTTTCATCCAAGTAAGAGCTGAAAAGTCAACGGGAACCCACGCGTAAGCTCCATCGTGACGATTTATCCCGATGTGAGGACTTTGCTGTTGCTGGGTGCTCACTAGGTCGACTTGAATCGCATCCTGTCCGGGTTGTTCCGGCCTAACCGTGGTCCGGAATGGTGCGACTTTTCCGGCAACCGACAAGCGATGCGACACCCCGCTCTCGTTGGAGATGACATACTCCTCCCAGTCATCGGGAGGCGTAACCCATACGGTCAAGGTTGGCATTCTGCTTTTCCTTTCGCTCAACGCTCAGGCTTCAGCGATAGCAACTTTTTTGGCTCTTTCAAAAATGGAGTGGGTAATGCGGCTCACGACGCATGCGGATTGAGTGCTGAGAAGTCGAGCTTTCCGGCGATGAGGAACAGCACGGTGCGCATGGTCTTGAAGCTGGCGT
>NZ_JCAQOZ010000043.1:0-5477 GCF_059567945.1 Paraburkholderia sp. BGA-UO-ETr-F12
CCGGCGAACAAAAGGCAAAGCTGGCCCGTGAATTTGGCATCAGCCGCGAAACGTTGTACCAGTACCTGCGCGAAATTGGAGCTTAACGTGCTTAATTTTCCGTTTTCTGAGACGACCCCAGGTTGGCGATTGCGTGGAGTTCCCGCATCAGGGTGCTGTTGAAGCTCACTTCATTGACACGGTCAGCGATTTCAGCTGCCGTACGGGGCACGTCATCCCGACGGACCGGGTTGACCTGGACGAGCAGAATGTCGGCGAAGTCCGGGCATTCTTCGATGAGGGGCGCCAGCACGGGATTGCCGACATACCCACCGTCCCAGTAGTCGTCTCCGTCAATCTTGACCGCCTGATAAATCTGGGGCAGGCATGCCGATGCCATCAGCACGTCGACGGATAGTTCCTTAGCGGTAAAGATGCGAAGACAATTGGTTCGCACGTTGGTGGCCGAGATATAGAGCCTGATTTTGTGACACCTGCGCACGCACTCGAAGTCGATTGTGTCGCTCAGGAAGGTCCGCAGCGGGTTAATATCGCAGGGGTTGAGTTCATAGGGCGAGAACATCTGCCCAAGCCATTCGTACCACGGCCGGAACAGGGTCGCGGTCCATGGCGCCCACCGATACGGATTGAACGCGCTCGCCTGTGCCATCGCGTCCCAGAAACGGTTCAGTCCCTCCCGGGCGCCCTGTGCGCCACCCTTTTCGAAACCATCGGCCAGCACGGCGGCATTCATCGCGCCGGCGCTCGTGCCACTGATCGCGTCGATCACGAGTCGTCCATCCGCGAGTAACCGGTCCAGTACCCCCCACGTGAAAGCGCCGTGAGCCCCACCGCCCTGAAGGGCGAGGGCAATTTTCTTCGGTCTGGTTCTGCTGCTCATGGGCGCTCCGCCGTGCTCGCCCAGTCGGGTTCGCGAGCAGTATCAGCGTCTTCGGGCCTCGGTGGCGACGAGACTGCCGCCACGTCACGCGCAGGCAAATAGGCGCGAAGCGTGTTCCCCGTGGTGTTCGGGCAGAACCCCACCGTCGACGGCGGACTGGCATCCCGAAACTCGACCGGGACGACACGGCGAACATCGCCGGATCGCGCAGCCGGCATCAACTGCGCAACGTGACCCGACCGGTGCGTCATCATGCGGCGCTCTGCGCAAGAGGTGCCCTGCGATTGCGTGTCCGGGCGCCGACGTCGGGTCCGGCATCGCGCAACTGTTGCAGCAGCGTGGACAACGCCGCAAGCTGTTGTTGACACCGCTGCAACGTATGATCGACTTCCGCGATGCTGGCCGCGACCCCGGCGGGCTCGCCGCTGTTCAGCGCGTGCAGCAAGGGGCGGACACTCTGCAAGGGCAGGCCGGCGTCGCGCGCGGCGCGAATGATGGCCAGCCGTTCCACCGCATCGCGGTCAAACAGGCCGTGCCCGCCGTCGGTTTTGCCGGCGCGCGGGACGAGTTTTTCCGCGACGTAGCAGCGAATCGCGTGCACGCTCACCCCGCTGGCGTGCGCCAGTTGTGACATCGTCAACAGTCCCTCAGTGGCCTGCATGACAACCTCCTTGCGCCCGGGCGGCCCGGCCTCGCGCCAGGCTCAACGGCGTTGTGCCCAGCCTGCGCACCGCGTCGAGCAGCCGCCGGCGGTCAAGTGCAGGGGCCGCTTGCCCCGCACGCCGTTGGTGCACACCTTCAATCGCGTGGAGCGCACGCGCGCGCTTGTATTCGCATTCGGCGAAATGCCTGCCGCTGACCGCGAGCCGTAATCCGTTCACTGGGTCGATCCCTTCGGCTGCGACGGATAACCCGCGTCGGTCGTCGCCCTGATTAGCGCTTTGACGTTGGTTCTGGTGTCGTCGAACATCACCACGGCCTGCTTTTGCCCGAAACTGACGTCGACCTTCGAGACACCGGGCACCTTACCCAGTGCATGCTTGACCGTCACCGGACACGCGGCGCACGTCATGCCCGGCACGGCGAGCGTCACAGTCTGCGTGGCGGCCCAGACCGGCGCGGAAGCTGCGAGGCTGACCAGCAACGCGGCGAGCGGTTTCTTCATGGTGCGCGACTCCTCGGGCAAGACCGGAAATTAATGAAAAAGCCGGGCCACCTACGGGTAACCCAACGCGACCAGCACGAGCGCGACCGCAATCCAGAAGACGATCCTGTAGATCCGGCGCGTGTGCGCAATGGCGCATACCTCGCCGGACTGGCAGGCGTCGGCGGGCCGGTAAATTCGCATACCCGCGAAAACGAGCGCAAGCAGCGCCGCGCCGAGCAACCATGGGCGATACGGCTCCAGCCGCATCAGGTAGGCGACCCACGCGCCGCTTGCGCCGAGACTCGTCAGCACGAGCGGTCCCAGACAGCATGCGAGGACTGCGCCCAGCCCCACCAGCAGCGACGGCGATTTGTTCCCGTTATCAGCAGCCATCCCGGCACTCTCATGGTTCGATAGAAGATGAGTTAAGCTTACAAACGGAGTCAGGTACGGATGCAAGGAGGAATTTTGATGACCGTGGCCAATGAAACGACCTACACGATCGGACAACTGGCGCAGGCCGTCGGCGTGAACGTGGAAACGGTGCGTTACTACCACCGGATCGGCGTGCTGCCGGCGCCGGCGCGGCAGTTCGGCAGCATCCGGCGTTATGCGGCCGAGGCGCTACAGCGCCTGCGCTTCATCAAGCGCTCGCAAGGGCTGGGTTTCACGCTGGACGAGATTGCTGCGCTGCTGCAACTGGCCGACGGCACCCACTGCGCCGAGACCAAAGCGCTCGCCAGGCAGAAACTCCTGTTGGTGCACCGGAAACTCGCGGACCTGCAGGCCATTGAAACCGCGTTGACGGAGTTCGCCGCCGCATGCGACACGGCTTCCGACGAACAGCACTGTCCGCTCATTGCCGCGCTGGTGGCTGATGAATAGCGGCGGCCGCCAATTCCCGCAGGGGTTCGGCGGTAGCTTAAGGGCAGTACAGACCTGCGGCGCCGCCGACCGTGTTCGCGATCATTGACCGCGCACAGCCGCTCGCATGGTGACGGGCCAGGGGGATGAACAAGGTACGCGCGAATTCCTATCATAAGCGTCCAGGTTATATAAACCGGAAAGAGCATGCCGTTTCAGGACGGTTCAGCTGGAACCCTATCTTTCCGCGAAGGCGTTCCGGATCTGCTGGGCGCGCTTGACTTCGTCGCTGTGCAGGTAGATCGACGTCGTCGTGATCGAGGCATGGCGCAGGTTATCCCGTACCGTGGTCAGTTCGGCGCCGCGAGCCAGGGCGTGGGTTGCATGCGTGTGCCGAGTCCAGTGCGGACTCGCGCGGCGCAGCTTTTCCGCGAGCACCTGGTTGTCCGCCTCGATGACTTCGGCCGCTTTCGCAAAAAAACGCCGTGTGACCTCCCATAGCCGAACACCGCTGATGCCTGCCGCGTTGTCCTGCTCGAACCTGCCGATGAGAGGCGTATCGGGATGCCAGCGGGTCGGCGTGACCGGCAGCCTTCGCTCCACCAGGTAGCGGTCCAGCGCAGTACGAGCCAGTGGTGGCAGCGCGACCTTGCCGGCCTTGCGCCCCTTCCCGATGATGTTCAGCCAATGATCACCCCGGGCGTCGGTGTCGACGTTGCCGAGACAGGCGCCGACCAGTTCGCTGACGCGCAGGCCGGTCGCATACGCGAAGTCCAGCACGAAGCGCAGGCGTTGCGCCGCCGGCGCTTCCCAGCCATATGACCACTCAAGTCCGTCAGCAATGGCACGCACGAGCGTCCACTCGCCCTCGGTAAAGGCGTGGGACGTGTCGAGCACGGTTGAGCGGCTGGTGCCGCGCACCTTGACGCCGGCAAACGGATTGGCCAGCAGATAGCGCTGCTCGATCAGCCAGCGGAACATCGCCCCGAGCACCGACAGCGCGTAGGCGGTCGAGCGGGCCGACAGCCCACCGGAGAATGGTCGCCACTCCGGCGAGGTGCGCGGGCGCATGGGTCCCACCCAGCGCTCGCGCGGCGTCGGCCGACGCAGAAAACTCCGGTACGCAATTGCATCCTCCGTCGTCAGCGACGACAGGGCCCGCTCGCGGTCCACGATCGCCCAGAGGATCAGGCGTTCGGCTTCCTTACGATAGGCTCGCTGCGTTGCAGGGGATTCGTGCAGCGACAGCCATGCCTGCACGGCTGCGTAATCGTTGTTGGCGTCGAGCGCGCAGGTGTGCCGCGGCGCGCGAAAGGCTCCCGTCGAGCCATCGACCTCGTGTGGCAGCCGCAGCGACTCCCACGGGACGACTGCGCCAGGACCGCGGACTGCGATCAGGGCGCGCGCCCGCTCGGACAGTGCCGGATGCGCGGCGAAGAACGCTTCGATCCGCCATGCACTCGCCGGGCCGAGCCCGGGGACCGCTTTCCACCACTGACGCCGCCGCGGAATCCGCACTGTGAGGTCCGCCAGCGTCGCAATGTCATATGCACGCAGCACAGAAACGGCGCGAGCCGGCAGCCACAAGCCGATGTCGTCACTGATTTGCGGTGTCGGTGAGCCTGCATATCGCAGGACTTCGATCGCGTCCGCGACCGCCTTCGCTTCCCGGAAACGCTCACCGTCGGCGTGTTCAAAAACAGCGGCGAGATCCGGCCGGCAGGCTTGCCGCGCTAACTTTGCCAGCCGTCGCCGAAGCTCGCCGAGCAGGCCGCGCGCCGACTGTCCTGCCGCGAGTCGATCCGGCACATAGCGCTCCGCGGCTTTGCGAACCGGCATGCCGGCGTACCAGGCGTGCAGCATGGCGAGTTCGTCGGCATCAGGAAAATCGAGGCGGTGCGGTTCAGGCGAAGGTGTCGAGGTCAGGCGCGTTTTCATGACCTGGAGTTTAGTCCAGAAACGTTGCCATAAAGATAAGAAGAGTTATCTTAAGAGCGCAAGTGATTGCTGCCGAAGGTTTGTGAGACCCCGTCGCCCAGGGGGCGTAACGAAACTGTCACCTCCTCCTTATCTGTGTGACCAGTCGAAGGGGCGGGGTGAACTTTTTCGTTACGTCGTTTGATGACATGACGAGCGCCTCGCCCACGGCCTGCCCGTTGATACACGGAATCCAGCACCTGCGACAAAATGCGCGTCGACGGCGTTTTGGAATCCTCTATCCTGTATAGAACAGTGACGCAAAAGGAACACGCTTTAGCGGTCCCCCGTCACAGGGTGCCCGATCGCGCCGAACCCAATTGCGACGGTTGGGCTGTTGACTACTTGCCGCATAGGCGGGAACGCTCAATCGCTGAGGAGACTGAAAATGCTCAGTCCGCATGAGTTTGCAACCTTAATGCTTGTAAAGGAGACACCGGATCGAGAGGATCTGAACCCTGCCGATCTGGATGCGCTGCTCGAGTATCAGGCCCCTGACCAAGATTCGGTCGAATTGCGATCATAAGCCTTGAGGTTATAAGGGTGACGAGGTTTCCGTTGGTTTTGGAATAACGGAATCAGTCAGTAAAGGCCTGCGCAAACTGCCTC
>NZ_JCAQOZ010000044.1:0-113633 GCF_059567945.1 Paraburkholderia sp. BGA-UO-ETr-F12
ATTCTGCCGCAACCAGCCCTCTCTCAGCTTACTTCTTCAAGGCACGTCAAGTATTCGCTTCGCCGGGCTGGCGCCCGTACTTGACCCGCCAACCCACCCACTGAGAATTGAAAAGAGGCATCTTTTATCCCGGGGAGGGAAGGAGTGTTTTTGCCGGCATAAGATACGCGTTCTGATTCTGCGTTTGCCCTCTTCGCGACGAGCGCGGAGGGCAAACGCGATCAGAAGAAACCGGCCTTGCCCTGAGTCATATCCACGAGCGCCAGCCGTGCATCGTCGACCGCGTTGACCGGAAGCCGGATCGTCATCTTCACCAGCATCCCGTAAGTGCTGTCGACGAGTCCATAGCCTTCGGCTTCGATCCATCTGCGCACTTTCGCTTCGTCGGCGTAACTCACTTCGACGATCAGCGTGACCTGAGCAATCCGCTCCACCCGTGGCGCATCCAGTAGGGCCGAGGCAATCGCATCGGTGTACGCTCGCACGAGCCCGCCGGCACCCAGTTTGACGCCGCCGTAATACCGCACGACGGCCGCGAGCACGCCGTCCAGATCATGATGCCGCAGCACTTCGAGAATGGGCCGGCCCGCGGTTCCCGACGGCTCGCCGTCGTCGGACATGCCTGACTGGCCACCCGCCAGCAGCGCCCAGCACACATGCGTCGCGCTAGGATGCTCGTCGCGCAGACGCCGCAACTCGGCCATCGCGGCGTCGCGGTCGGCGACCGGTATCGCATGCGCGATGAAACGGCTCTTACGGATTTCGAGTTCCGCGCTGAGCGGCGCGGGCAGGGTATAGGTGGGCAAGGCTAAGACTTCAGTGGACGGAAAAGTTGCGGACTCATGGGGCGTGTGCATCTCACGCAGCCCCGTGCCCGCCATGGTAACGGATCGCCGACGGCTAATCGGCGAATGTCTATAATCGACTGCTGAACGCGACCCTGTCCAATGAACGAGGCGCGCCACCCAGGAGATGACATGCTCGACCTTTCAACGCTAGGAACGTTTGTCGCCGTTGTACTAGGGCTCTTTCTGATTCCCGGTCCGGCCGTGCTGCTGGTTTTGACGCGCACGGTGCATGGTGGGCGCAAGGCCGGCATACTCACCGGTCTCGGTATCGCCGTGGGCGATTTCATCCATACGCTAGGCGCGGCGGTCGGGCTGTCGGCCCTGCTGATGACCTCGGCACTTGCCTTCAATGCCGTGAAATTCGTCGGCGCGGCGTACCTGGTCTACCTGGGCATTCGCGCGTTGCGCGAGAAACAGGCGAGCACGCATTTGCCGGCGGTCGCGCCCGTATCCGCTTCCAAGGCCTTCTTTCAGGCGATTCCTGCCGAAGTGTTGAATCCCAAGACCGCGCTGTTTTTCCTCGCCTTCCTGCCGCAGTTCGTTCACCCGGAGCACGGCTCGTCATTCCTGCAGTTCGCGGCGCTCGGATTGATCTTCGTGGGCATGAGCGCGCTTTATACAACGCTGATCGTGCTGACCATTCGTCCGTTGGGCAAACTCGTCAAGCGCATGACATGGCTTAGCCGCTGGCAGAACAAGATTATCGGCGTGCTGTTTATTTCGCTCGGCCTGCGCGTTGCGACGCAAACGCGCTGATTCAGCGGGACCGACCTGGCCGCGCGCCGTGCCTTAGTTCGGGCGCGCGCGGAAATACGCTGGTTAGCTCGGGCACCGTGCCCGAGCTAGATATTCCGCCGCTGCCGCCTCAAGCGGCCTTCACGTGCGTATTCCATCTGGCCCTGAGTGCGCACGGCGAGCTTTTCCTGTGCGGCGCGGCTCATCTGCCGCGTATCGTCGATATCCCCCACACGCAGCACCTCTTGCGCGATCCGTATGCGTAGTGTCATTAATGGCTCGCCGCGCTCGACTAGCGAGCGGTCGGCGGCACGCGCCTGCTGGACGCCGCTGTCGATCAGGTTGCGCAATTCCAGCAACGTGAGCCGTTGGCGCTGGATCTCGAGGATAAGCCGATGAATGGCCTGCTCGTCGCACGTGCGCCACCAGGCGCGCAGTTCAGCGAGCGTGGGAGGGTCGAAGGGAGGAAGGTGCATTGCTCAGACGAAAAGTACTGTATATGCATACAGTATAGCCCGTCTTTTTACGGAAACGCGTAGCGCGTGTCGAGCGAATATCAGCCCCGCCAAAAGGGCGCCGTTACGACGCTCAGCTGAGCGCGAGCATGATGGACGTGGAGACCACGATGATGAAAAGACAGGCGGCAGTCAGTACATCGTACGGATAGTTCATGTCGGGACCATAGCGCGTCGGATGAATCGAGCCATGATAGGTGTAACCGTTCGCCGTGACTGTCAACCATTGCAAAGGCCTGGTTAGCTGCCCGCATCGCCGCATAGCAACGCCACCCCCGCAACAGCCGTGGCCCGCAACGACGCGCGCGAATCGCCCGCGCGGGAGCGCAACGCGAGGCTGTGCAAAATCGCCGGCGCGAGCTTCGGGAGACGGCCGGCCTCGATATAACGTTCGAGCGTGGTCAGATACAACGCGCGTTTGTCGCCGGATGCGGCATACAGGCCCGGGTGGTTCATGCTCGCTCGCCACGCGGATCTCTCTGTACGAAGCGGGGGCGCAGGCCGGAAAAATTCAGGTCGATACAAAGTCGAAGCAGCTGGCGGATGGTTCGGACTTCTATTCGAACAACGCGCTCGGCCAGATCAGTCGTCGCTTTGCTGGCAGAAACGGCGCCCCGGAATGTGCGACACGACCGCCTGTGCGATTTCGAGTGGCGTGCTTTCCGCGGGCACCACGCGGCGGCTCGACTCGGGGGTGTGTTTCATGGTCCATTCGACGAGCCTGTACGAGCGTCCCCAAGGGGGCTGCAAAGGGTCCGAGACTTTGCACGAGTGGATCTGGCGCACCCATTCGTTGCCGGGCATCGCGCGCAAATACTCGAATACCGTGTCTTCCACCATGGTTTGACTCCTTGTTCGCAGGCATGCTGCCCATGTATCCGCGCGTCGGCGACACCCCCGGAGAAAAAAGCGCCGCCGATGTTCTGGCGGCTCAACAGGGGATGTTGAGTGTCATAGTTACAGGTAAGAATTAAGCCAAACTTAAAAGCCAAACTTAAGCGCGCGACCGGATTCCCGCACTGAGTCCGTTTGCCCGATCGTCTCGTCAAGCCGCTGTTTTACGCGCGCGATGATCCAACCCTCAAGACCTCACAGAATTGGCCGTTATTACAGCGATTGGGGCCGCCGACCTCGCTCCGCCTTCGGGCTCGCATCGATAACGTGACGAATCTCGCTCAAACGCCGCTTTCAGACCGCCTTCGCTCGCTCGTCGATACGGTGCAGCACAATGAGCGCACGCTGCGCCGCTTCCAGAACGTCGAGTTGAGGCTGATCGGCGCTCAGGATTTCACGTCGTTTCTCGACACGTTGTTTAGCCATCTGCCGCGAGAATTCTCGCTGGCGAGCGTCGTGTTATGGCTCGACGACCGCGCGCCGATGTTGCTCGAACTCCTCGAGCCGGGCGCTTTGCATGCGCTCGATCAAGCCAATCTGAGAACCTCGCGCGAAGGTGGTCTCGCCGCCCAGGGGCTGTGCGACGCGGGACGGCCGTGGCTGGGCAAGCTGAACGAACTGGATGAAATGGCGCGCCGCGCGTTCTTCGGCGACATCGATACGCCGGCTAGCGCGATCTTGTTGCCGCTTGCCGCCGGCGATACCGCCAGTGGCTATCTGTGCCTCTGCAGCGACGATCCCGCGCGTTTTGCCGAAGGCATGGCGACAGATATTCTGGAACGCTTTGCAAGCATCGTGACGGCGAGTCTCGACAACGTCGCACATCGCGAGCGGCTCAAGCAACTCGGTATGACCGATTCGCTGACCGGCCTCGCCAATCGCCGCTACTTCGACGAACGGCTGCGCGAGGAGATCATGCGCGCCGTCCGGTATGGCGTGCCGGTCGCGTGTCTGTTCATCGATATCGACAATTTCAAGCTGATCAACGACACCTACGGGCACCAGACCGGCGACCGCGCGCTGGCGGCGGTGGCGGCCTGCGTGCGGCAGCAGGTGCGGCTGGGCGACACCGTGGCGCGCTACGGCGGTGAAGAATTCACCGCGCTGCTGCAAGGCGATCGGGCCGATGCGCTGACGGTAGCCGAGCGCGTGCGGCAGGCGGTCGAAAAATTGGATTTGCAGGACGACCACGGCGAACGAATTACACTGACGGTGTCGGTTGGCGTGGCGGCGCGCACGATTACCGGCACTCCGGCCGAGGCGGCCGTGCACGGTCACGCGATGATAGAAGAAGCCGATCGGGCGATGTACTGCGCCAAACGCAATGGCCGCAACCGCATCGAAGCGCTGGTGCAAGCGGCCAGCAATAACGCTGCACGCTGACCCTTGCTGCGGCAATGGCAGCGCGCGTAATTGACGGAGCAGCGGAGACCCTCACGCGTCCGGCGGCACGCCCAGCAATTGCAGCGCGCCACCCGTCACCGCGCCGAACACGGGGCCGGCCACCGTGCCTCCGTAAAACGCTTTGCCGGCCGGGTCGTCGATCATGACGGCGACGATTAGCCGTGGATCGCTCATCGGCGCCATGCCGACAAACAGCGCGCGGTAACGGTTTTTCGCGTAAGTGGCGCCGACCTGTTTGCGCGCCGTGCCGGTTTTGCCGCCGATCCGGTAGCCTTCCACTGCCGCTGCGCGCCCCGTGCCGCCCGGACCCGTGGCCATTTCGAGCATCAAGCGGATCGCGCGCGCGGTGGCGGGCGTCGTGACCGCATGGCCTGTGTCCGCCGCCGGCGCCGCGCGGGCCGCACCCGCGTCCCTGTCCGCGCCCTGGTCCTTGCGCAACAGACTCACGTGATGCAGGGTGCCGTCGCCGGCATAGGCGGTGTAGACCTGCGCAATCTGCAGCAGCGAAGTGGACAGGCCGTAGCCATAGGCCATGGTCGCCTGTTCGATTGGACGCCAGCGTTTGTACGGGCGAACCTTGCCCGACGCGACACCCGGAAAGGTCAAGTCCGGCCTCAATCCGAGCCCGTATTCCTGATACTTGTTCCAGATCGTTTCGGCGGGCAGATTCAGCGCAAGCTTGGCAAGTGCGATATTGCTCGACTTCTGCACCGCTTCGGCAACCGTCATGGCGCCATGATTCGACGTGTCGTGAATCACGGCGGGGCCGATCTTGTACCAACCCGGCGCGGTATCGATGATGCTTTGCGGCCGCACCTTGCCTTCGTCGATCGACAGTGCGACGACGACCGGCTTGATCGTCGAACCCGGCTCGAAGGTGTCGACCACCGCGCGATTGCGCAGTTGCCTTCCGGTTAGCCGCGCGCGGTCGTTCGGATCGAAGCTCGGATAATTGGCGAGCGCCAGAATCTCGCCGTTACGCGCGTCGAGCACCACCACGCTGCCGGCTTCAGCATGATGTTTGGCGATGGCCTCCTTCAGTTGCGTGTAGGCGAGTTGCTGGATGCGCCGGTCAATCGTCAGGTGGATCGTGTCGCCGTTTTGCGCGGGTACCAGCGGCCGGGTCTCGGACACCACCCGGCCCAGCCGGTCGCGGATCACTTCGCGCTGGCCCGGCACGCCGAGCAGTTGTTCGTTGGCGGCGAGTTCGACGCCTTCCTGGCCGTTGTCCTCGATATCCGTGAAGCCAACCACGTGCGCGGCCGATTCGCCTTCCGGATAAAAGCGTTTCGAATCCGCGATTTGCGTGATGCCGGCGAGGCCGAGTTTGTTCAGATGGTCGGCGGTGTCCGCATCCACCTGGCGCTTGAGCAGCACGAAGGTCTTGTCGCCATTCAGACGCCGGCGCAGTTCCGCCAACGGCAGGTCGAGCAGCTTCGAAAGCGGCGCGAAGGCGGCTTCGTCGAGCAGCTTGGGGGAGGCCCAGATCTCATAGGTCGCGAGGCTGACGGCGAGCAGCGAGCCATTACGGTCGACGATGCGCCCGCGTGTGGCATCGAGTTCGAGGGTGCGCTGATAGCGTTTTTGCCCCTGATCGACGTAGAAATCCTGATTGACGATCTGCACCCAGAACGCGCGCGCAACCAGCGATGCGAACGCGCTGAACACCAGCAGGATGACGAGTTTCGAGCGCCACATCGGCAGGCGCGCGGCCAGCAAATGGTTCTTCGCGACGGGCGCGTACGGATCATGCGACTGCGATTTCTTCTTTTGGACCATGAGTGCGGTGAGCGAGCAGCGCTCGCGTGGCGGGCTGAAACCGGCAAGGCCGGCGGCCTGTTACGCGTGACTGTCGAGCGGGCTCCTCGAGTGAAAGCCGCACGCGCGTGGCGTGCTGCGGGATTAGCTTGCGCCGCCCGAATCGGCGGCGGTGAATACCTTGAGTTGCCAGCGAAACCGCACGGCCATCATGCGCACCGTGAAGCCGCCTGCCAGCACCACGATGGAGGCCGGCCCCGGCGCGACATCGCAGGCTTGCAGGGCCACATACAGTGCGCCCGCGCCGAGCGCGATGCTGGCGTACAGTTCCTCGCGCAGCACGAGCGGTATCTGATTGCACAGCAGGTCGCGCAGCATGCCGCCGCACACGCCGGTGATCGCGCCTGCCAGCACGACGATGGCAGGGCTCACGTCGAGTGTCGCGGCAACATCGCAACCGATGATCGTGAACGCGATCAGGCCGATGGCGTCGACCGTGACAAACAGCCCTTGCCAGTTGCGCAACCATCTGGCGCCGGCCGCGGCAATCGACGCCGCCCCAATTGTAATCAGAACGTAATCTGGATGCGAGATCCATGCAAGGGGATAGTGGCCGAGCAAGACGTCGCGCACCGTGCCGCCGCCGAGTGCGGTGACGGTGCCGACGAGGCATAGGCCGAAGCGGTCCATGCCGCGGCGCATGCCCATCATGGCGCCGGACATGGCTTCGGCGACGATCGCAAGCAGGTAGAGGGAATGGAGCAACATGGCGGCGAGCCTTGGTGGGGCGGCGCTGGCGAGATCAAGGACTCCGCGCATCGGAGCTTGCCGCGAGGCGCGTGTTCGAAAGCGGCCATTATCGGAAGCGGCGGCTCTTGATGAAAATTTCTTAAGCCGAATTCGGCAATGACAAAATCGGCTTAACTTCGTTGCGGGATCGGGCGAAGTAAGCGTCTGCTGAATGACAGGGGTTTTATCCCGATCTTTTTGAAGCGGACGTGGCTGTGGCCTGAGCCGTCGCCACGAGCGCCCACAAAAAAGCCGCACGGACTTGAAAATCCGTGCGGCTGGTTCGTTCGATTAATGCGTCGACTCCGACGCGGCGTGTTAAAGAGGCGCTCTCTGCCTGTTGGGCGCCTTCTTTTTTCTCCGACGTTCTCAGGCCGGCAACGCGAAGCTCGAGATCGCCTCGCGCAACACGCCGACCTGATCCTTCAGCGAATGGGCTGCGGCTGCGGCCTGTTCGACGAGCGCGGCATTCTGTTGCGTGACCTGATCCATTTCGCCGACTGCGCGATTGACCTGTTCGATGCCCGCGCTCTGTTCGCGCGACGCATTGCTGATTTCCTCGAGGATTTCGTTCACGCGGCGCACCGACTGCACGATCTCGCCCATGGTCGAACCCGCGTTGGCGACTAGCGACGCGCCGGCTTCGACGGTATGCGTGGACGTTTCGATCAACGCCTTGATTTCCTTTGCGGCCGTGGCGGAGCGCTGTGCGAGGCTGCGCACCTCGGCGGCGACCACGGCGAAGCCGCGTCCCTGTTCGCCCGCGCGTGCTGCTTCGACGGCCGCATTGAGCGCGAGGATGTTGGTCTGGAACGCGATGCCGTCGATCACGCCGATGATGTCGCCGATCTGCCGCGAGCTGCTGGTGATTTCGCCCATCGTGCGCACCACGTCGTCGACCACGCGGCTGCCGCGCGTGGCCACATCCGCGGCCTGCCCGGCGAGATGGGCGGCCTGCAGCGCGCTGTCCGCGTTCTGCTTCACGTTGACCGTCATCTGATCCATGCTCGACGCCGTTTCGACGAGCGCCGCGGCTTGCTCCTCGGTGCGTTGCGACAGATCCGTGTTGCCGGCGGCGATTTCGGTTGCGCCGATGTTGATGTTTTCGGTGCCGAGACGCACGCGCGACACCGTATCGACGAGACCGGCCTGCATGGTGTGGAGCGCGTGCAGCAGACTGTTGGTGTCGTTCGTGTGTATCGGCACGCGCGTGGCGAGGTTGCCGCGCGCCATGAGTTGAGCCGCTTCGACCGCGACTTCCAGGTCGCCGCCGAGTGTGCGGCGGATGCTGCGCAATACCAGCAGCATGACCGCGGTCGCGATTGCGCCGAGCGTCACGGTGATGACGAGCCAGCGCAGCAGATTGGCGTAGAACGCGTTCTGCACGTCGTCCATGTACATGCCGGTGACGAGATACCAGTCCCACGGCGCGAAGCGCAGCGAGAAGCTGGTTTTCGCCACGGGTTTGTCGCTGCCGGGCTTGGACCAGAGATAGTCGACGTAGCCGCCGCCGTCGTGATTGCCTGCCTCGACGATATCGGTGAAAAGGTGATTACCGGCCGGGTCGGTGAATTGAGTCAGATTTTTGCCGACCAGTTCCGGTTTGAACGGGTGCATTAGCATGACCGATTGCGAGTTGTTGACGGAGATGTAGCCGTCTTTGCCGTAGCGCATCGCGGCGAGTGTTTCTAGCGCCTGCTTTTTGGCTTCGTCTTCGGTGATTGTGTGTTGCTGGGCTAGGGTGTAGTAGCGGTTGACGATGTGATTCGCCTGGTCGATCAGCGAGGCGAGCTGGTCACGGCGGTCCGAGATCATCGACGCACGGTTTTGCCATGCGCCGAAGCCGCCGATCAGGATCAGGCCGGTCCAGAGGACGGCGATCATTGAGGCTAGTTTTTTGTTCAGAGTCATAGCGGGAGGTGTTTCGCTTTTGCTTTCGCGAGGTGGTCGGTCAAGGGCTCTTTCTGTGTTTCGCTTGCAGCGAGTGGCTTGTCGCTTACTGTGTTTACGGGTGCTTGTTCGTTGCTCCGCAGGGAGGGGAAACCCGTTGTTTTTATTTGTCTGATCAAAAGGGGGTTATGCCGTTGGGCTTTTTTTGTATTGATTGTGGTCTGTTCTGGTGTTGGTCTTTTGGTCTTTTGGTCTTTTGGCCTTTCCTTCCTTTGTTAGTGGTCTATTAGCGTTGCCCCTGTGCGGGGCGGCACCTACTTTTCTTTGCCTGCCGCAAAGAAAAGTAGGCAAAAGAAAGCGGCTCAAACCGCTAATTCTTAAGCGGGTCCCCCGCGCAGCCACGGTAGTGGTGCATCTGGAATCCGTGCCCCCGCGCACTCCGCGCTAGTGACAAGGCGCTCATCAGCTCCCACTCCGCACTGCGTGCGTCGCGGACGGGTCTGTCAGGGAAACCAGCGGCTTCGCTTCGCGCAGCGGGGGCCGTCGGCTTCGCCTCGGCGAGATGCCCCCGCTCTGATTGGCCAACCCCACTTTAATGAAATGGCGTGCGTCGCATTCGCGGTGCAATCGCGATCGCTGCCGCGGTTGCGCTTGCAGCAGCGAAGCAACGGCGAGTTAGGGAAAGGCGCAAACGCGATAGCGAAACGGCATCGAGGGAGCAGCGAGGCAACAACGAATCAGGGAACGGGACAAACGGGAGAATGAAACCGCAGCCCGGTGGCAGCGACGCAACGGCGAGCTGGGAAGGGACCAAACCGCGGAAGCGAAAATCCGGCGGCCGGTTTTATGAGCCGGGTATCGGCGCGCGCAGCGCCGCCGGAGGTATGACGGCCTTGTCACTAAAGCCGAATGTGCGAGAACGCAGATTCCAGATGCACCACTACCCCCTCCAAGCCAGGGGACCCGCTTAAGAATTAGCGGTGTGAGCCGCTTTCTTTGCTTATCTTTCTTTGCGGCGGCAAAGAAAGTAAGTGCCGCCCCGCACAGGGGCAACGCCAATAGACCATTAACAAAACAAGGAAAGGCCAAAAGATAAACACTAATAAACCACGACCGACGCCAATACAGAAAAACAAACACCAACCATATAAACCATAAAAACAAAATAAATAGAAAACGAAAAAACCCACCCCAAACCCCAAGCCCCGCAGGGCCCAATCACATTTCTCCACGTAACGCCAAAAAACCCCAACCAAAAACTACTCTGCATGAAATGCAAAAAACAGCACATTTCCCCACTTAACAACAACACCCAAAAAAGGTGAATACAACCATCACTACCAATAAAAACGATTTCAGCTATAGTCGCCATTTTCCAGTCGCCAGCCGGGCAAAAAAGAGCACCAATAAGCCCGCCACCAGGAGTAAAGAAAATGAACGCCCGCGAACCCGCATTCATCCCGGTTTCCCGCAGCGCACGCCTGCGCCAGATGCTCGTCAGCAACGAACTCGAATTCATGATGGAGGCCCATAACGGTCTCTCCGCCCGTATCGTCCGCGAAGCGGGCTTCAAGGCGATCTGGGGTTCGGGTCTCGCGATCTCCGCCCAATTCGGCGTGCGCGACAATAACGAAGCGAGCTGGACGCAAGTCGTCGATAACCTCGAATTCATGGCCGATGCCAGCGATCTGCCCATCCTCCTCGACGGCGATACCGGCTACGGCAACTTCAACAACGTGCGCCGCCTCGTGCGCAAACTCGAACAGCGCGGCATCGCCGGCGTCTGTATCGAAGACAAGCAATTCCCGAAAACAAACAGCTTCATCAACGGCGAAGCCCAGCCGCTCGCCGATATGGACGAGTTCTGCGGCAAGATCAAAGCCGGCAAAGACTCGCAGTCGGATGAAAATTTCTCGATCGTCGCCCGCGTCGAAGCACTCATCGCCGGCTGGGGCATGGACGAAGCGCTGCGTCGCGCGGAAGCCTATAGGCAAGCAGGCGCGGACGCGATCCTGATCCACAGCAAGCTCTCGCGCCCCGATGAAATTCTCGAGTTCGCACGCGAATGGGCGGGCCGCGGGCCGCTCGTCATCGTGCCGACCAAGTACTACAGCACGCCCACCGAAGTGTTCCGCGAAGCCGGCATCAGCACGGTCATCTGGGCAAATCATCTGATCCGCGCGGCAACCTCGGCCATGCAGGCCGTCGCCAAGGAAATTCACTCGAGCGAAACGCTCGTCAACGTCGAAGACAGCATCGCCGCCGTCAACGAAATCTTCCGTCTGCAAGACGCGGACGAATACTCGGAAGCCGAAGACCGCTATCTGTCCAGCGGGCGCTCCGCCGGCTCCGCCATCGTGCTCGCGGCCAGCCGCGGCAAGGGGCTCGAAGCCGTCACCGAAGACCGTCCGAAAGTCATGCTGCCGATCGCGGGCAAGCCGCTGTTGCGCTGGCTCGTCGACGCGTTCAAGAAGCAAAGCGTCAACGACATCACCGTGGTCGGCGGTTATCGCGCCGATGCGATCGACACGGCCGGGATCAAGCTGGTCGTCAACGAACGCCACGCGCAAACCGGCGAGTTGGCGTCGCTCGCCTGCGCGGCCGGCAAGCTCGCGGGCGATACCGTCATCTCCTACGGCGATCTGCTGTTCCGCAGCTACATCCTGCGCGATCTGGTCGAAAGCGAAGCCGCGTTCAGCGTCGTGGTGGATTCGTCGCTGACCGATGCGGAAAACGCCAGCGTGCGCGACTTCGCATGGTGCTCGGCAGCCGACGATCGCGGTCTGTTCGGCAACAAGGTCACGCTGCGTCACGTGTCGAGCGGGCAGGAAGCAAGCTCGGCCATCGCTTCGCAAACGCCGCATGGCCGCTGGGTGGGTCTGCTGAACGTGCGCGGCGAAGGGCGCGAGCGTCTGCAAGCGGTGCTGGGCAAGTTGCAGACGCGCCCGGATTTCGATTCGCTCGACATGCCGGCGCTGCTCAATGCGCTGATCGAGGCAGGTGAGGCGATCGAAGTGCAATACGTGCACGGCCACTGGCGCGGCGTGAACGATCTGGAAGACTTCCGTCGCGCCGGCGATTTCGCGCATGCGCAAGCGCCGTTTGCGGCGGCGGCCGGCGGCAAGACGAACGAAGCCAGCGGAGCGGCGCAATGATCGAGGCAGCACAGTTTGTCGAGGCGGCGCGCGAGCGCGGTTTCGACTGGTACGCAGGTGTGCCGTGCTCGTATCTGACGCCGTTCATCAACTACGTATTGCAGGACGAATCGCTGCATTACGTCTCGGCCGCCAATGAAGGCGATGCGGTTGCGTTGATCGCCGGCGTCACGCTCGGCGCGCAAAACGGCCGGCGCGGTATCACGATGATGCAGAACTCCGGACTCGGCAACGCGGTGAGCCCGTTGACTTCGCTCACGTGGACCTTCCGTCTGCCGCAGTTGCTGATCGTGACATGGCGTGGGCAACCCGGCGTCGCGGACGAACCGCAGCACGCACTGATGGGTCCCGTCACGCCCGCGATGCTCGATACGATGGAGATTCCGTGGGAGACTTTCCCGACTGAGGCTGACGCGATCGGCCCGGCGCTGGATCGTGCCATTGCCCACATGGATGAAACCGGCCGCCCCTACGCACTCGTGATGCAAAAGGGCAGCGTGGCGCCATATGAGTTGAAAGAGGGCACCGCGGGCGCGCGCCGCGTGCCGGTCGCGCCGCGTTCGCAATTCAAAAACGTCGCGGCGAATGAATTGGCTTCGCGTCACGACGCGCTGCAGAAAGTCATCGCGCACACGCCGCTCGAATCCACGGTAGTGCTCGCGTCGACCGGTTTTTGCGGCCGCGAACTCTATGCAATCGACGACCGTCCCAACCAGTTGTACATGGTCGGCTCGATGGGCTGCGTGACGCCGTTTGCGCTGGGCCTTGCACTCGCGCGTCCGGATCTGCACGTGGTCGCGCTCGACGGCGACGGCGCCGCGCTGATGCGCATGGGCGCCTTCGCCACGCTCGGCGCGTACGGCCCGTCGAATCTCACGCACGTGCTGCTCGACAACGGCGCGCACGATTCGACCGGTGGTCAGGCGACGGTGTCGCCGCAGGTGTCGTTTGCGGGTGTCGCGGCGGCTTGCGGTTACGCGTCGGCGCTTGAAAGCGACGACGTCGACGTGATCGACGAGTTGTTCGGCACAGCGCCGTCGCCCCACGGCCCGCGCTTCGTGCGACTGGCGATTCGCCGCGGCACGCCCGATGGCCTGCCGCGTCCCACGATCACCCCGCCCGATGTCAAGACGCGCCTGATGCGCCACATCGGCGCGGCTTAAGGAGTCCGTGAAGGCTGCTGCTCAATCCGGGGCCGGTGACGCTTACGGAACGCGTGGGCTAGCCAGCCTGGTGGCAGACTCCCGGGCGTCACACCGGATCTTTGTCCGGCGGTCCATCGGGCCGCTGCGGCTCTTCGGTGTGATGACCCGGCGACGGCGGCACTAGCGGATCGGCTTCCGGGTCCCGATTCGGATCGGCGTTCGGATCGGGAATCGGGCTGGTATGCATGTCGTAGCTCATTGCATCACCTCTTTGAGTCAGGAATGTGCCTAAACGCAGGCCGTTTCCTTCTAGCGTAGGCGATCCAGCACCGCACGCCTCTTACTTTTTCCTGCGACGGCCCGCGCTCAACTGCCAGTAGCGTTCGGCGGCGAAAACGTCGTCGTAGTTGCCGGCGCCGAAAGCGCGTAGCTGGCTTGCGTAAGCGTTGACCGCTTCGCGCTTGAGCTGGAGGCGGCGCGGCAGGTCGATCGTGTGACTCGCGTTCGGATAGTCCGGCGTGGCGACGATGCCGCGTTGCGCGAGGTCGGCGAGGCGCGCCTGCACGACGCCGGGCGTGCGGCGGTGAATCGCGTCCTCATAGGCGAACCATGTGAGGTGTGACAGCCGCGGCAGGATTTCGCAACAGGCTTCGAATACCAGGACGTGATCCTCGTGCCGCAGGCCGAGCGGCATGAGCAGCGTATTCGCGGTCGTGCGGTAGATAGTCTCTTCAAGCGCCGCCGCCAATCGGGCGATCGACGGCGAATCCAGATATTGGCCGTCGCGAAACGGCATGCGCAGCGGAATCGCGTCGAGCACTTCGAGCGCGAGGTTGTCTTCGCGCGTGCGGGCGCGGATGGCCTGATGGGCGCTCGTGAATCCCGACTTTGCATCCCATTCGGTTTGCATTTCCTGCTCGGGCGGGGCGGCGAATACGGTACAGACCGCGGCGTCGGGATGGGCGGCGAGTAATGCGCCGCAACTGAAGACGGCGTCATCGAAATGGGGCGAGACGATAAAAAGGCGTGGGCTGGTTTCGCTCATGGAATGTGTGGAGATTGCGAGACGTGCAGGGCCGCGTTCGAAGCTTCAATCTTGCGCGAGACACACTCGCAGGATCGGCGGCGTCACATCAGCTTAGGCGGAATTGGCGCAGCTTGTGGTAATCGTTGTCAGCGCCGCAAACCGCGTGCCTGGGCGGGCCGATTCTGCGGCGGCTTCCCGTAGAGGCTCACCGTTGTGTCTCTGGCCTATCCCGAACCTGCTCACCTCGAGCGGGCGCGCTGCCCTCTGCCAGCGCCGCTGCGCGGCTGAACGCGCTCGTGATGGTCGCCACGATGTCGTTGCGCAATGTGGCGTCGACCATTCCTAGCGCATACGACGGATGCCAGGTCGGTACGATCAGGCGCCCGTCGTGGGCAATGGTTTGACCAAGGTATTCGGACAGATTGACGTGCGCGCCGGTCAGTGTTTGCAACGCCGTCGCGCCGAGTGCGACGATGACGCGCGGCGCGACCCGCGCCAGTTCTTTTTCCAGCCAGTACTGACAAGCCTCCAGTTCGCGCCACACGGGTGTGCGATGGATGCGTTGCTGGTCGAGCGTTTCCCATTTGTAATGCTTGACGGCATACGTCAGATACAGCGCTTGGCGCTCGAGGCCGGCGCGCGCCAGCACGGTGTCCAGCAGTTGGCCGGCCGGTCCGGTGAAGGGCTCGCCATGCTGGTTCTCGTCTTCGCCCGGCTGTTCGCCGATCACCATGATCGCCGCAGGTGCGGGCCCGGCGCCCGCCACCGCCTGTTTCGCGTTGCGCCATAACGCGCAGCGCCGGCAGGTGGCGAGCGGGCCGGTGGGTTCCTGCAAGGGCGGCGTCACGGCCGAATACTCGACCGGCGGTTTGCGGGGAACGGTGACAGCCGCGCTTTGCGCGC
This sequence comes from Paraburkholderia sp. BGA-UO-ETr-F12, assembly GCF_059567945.1. Taxonomy (NCBI): domain Bacteria; kingdom Pseudomonadati; phylum Pseudomonadota; class Betaproteobacteria; order Burkholderiales; family Burkholderiaceae; genus Paraburkholderia; species Paraburkholderia sp. BGA-UO-ETr-F12. The sequence goes on from NZ_JCAQOZ010000044.1 coordinate 15,064, forward strand.
CGAGACGGCTGCGTTCGCGCGCGAGATGTGCGGGCAGCGGTGGGCCTGCCGGCGGCATTCTCCAGTAACGCAGCGGCACCGGCGACGGCAGGCTATTGACGGCGTTGCTGTAGTACGCGAGCCAGAGCGCCTCGGTGGGTGTGCTGGTGACGGCTTCGCCACTGAGTGCACCGGCCGCACTGGCCGCGAACGCAGGCGCGGCTTGCTCGCATTGCGCCAGTAACGGCCGGTCAATGCGCAGCAGCATGCCGTTCCAGAACACCGCGCCGTGCGGCGTGGCCAGCATCCACGTGGAATTGCCCATGCTCCCGGCGAAGCGCACGGCGGCACGCTCCAGCAAGTCGTGATGCGGCTCGTACCAGCCGACGAATTCGGGTGGCCCCATCGACGGATCACGCCGTCTGAACAGGGTGAGTGTCAGCAGGTCTTCGGTTTCGCGCTCGATAGTGCGGATGCGCTGATCCAGCAGCGCGCCGTCCGGGTCGCTGGGGTCGAGGACATTGCGCTCGCTGCGCGTCCAGCGCCAAAGGACGCGGTACAGCAGCGCCCAGCGGTCCGGCGCGCGGAAGCACGCCGCCGTTTTCAGCCAGGAGAGCAGTTCGCGCGGAATCACGGGTGTGGCGAGGCCCGGGGCAGCGGCGGCGATTGCTGGGCCGGAGGCACCCGCCGTGGCAAACGCGGATTCAGTAGTCGGCACGCCCGGCGTTGCAGCCCCCGCTTCAGCTTCGGACTCGACCCACTCGACCTGTAGCGGCTCGATACCTTGCCGCAGCAGTACCCGCGCGGCACGCCGCCATGTAGCGAAAGACGGTTCGATCGGAATGCGTTTCATGCTGACGCGCGGCGGATGCGCGCATCGTGATGCGCGTACCTATGCTGCTAAAATACTGTATGGATATACAGTATGCGACAGAACGCCTGCCTGGATCAAGTCGACCGGATCAAGCCGGCGCTGCGGGTGCGTGACATTGCAACGGGGCCAGAGACATACTCGCCGGCCGACGGGTATTTGCGTCAACGGCGCCCGTCACCACGGCACGACCCTTCCGAGGTAGTCGAGGTAATGCAGGCCGGCACGCCCTTCATAAGCCTCAATCGTATTGACCAGGTTCGGAATGCTTTCCCCGATGGTCAGGCGCGCCGTAGGACCGCCCATGTCGGTCTGGACCCATCCAGGCGCCATCAGCAGAAGGCTGCGCGGATACGCGGCGCTGCGCGCCGCGAAAGTCCGCATGAACATATTCAAGGCGGCCTTGCTGCCCCGATAGACTTCGTAATTCGCGTTAGTGGCGTTGGTGATACTGCCTTGCCCCGACGACATGACGCCAATCGTTCCAGTCGGCGGGACGAGGTCCTGAAACGCGTCGATGACTCTCATCGGACTTAGCGAATTCGTCACCATCACCCGCACGAATTCCTCGGTTGAGACATCCGCGATTGTTTCCCCATCGTCGTTCTTGACGCCGGCATTCACAAAGAGCACATCGATACGACGGTCTGCAAGGCGGGTGCGCAGCGCTGCGATCTGCTCCGGAATCGTGATATCGACAGTTTCTACTTCCAGCGCGCCAGCGGAAGCCTCCGCGACATGCCGGAGCTTGTCGGTCGAGCCGGTTCGTCCGGTGGCGATGACCTGGTAGCCGCGCTTCAGATATTCCTCGACCATCGCCAATCCAAGGCCGCGGGACGTGCCGACAAGGAGGACGGTTTTCTGCGAATGGGTGTTTTTCATGGGTATTCCGGAGAACGAAGCCGCTCCCGAACCTGAGTCTAACGGGAGCGATCCTCGTGGATAAATTGTGCAACCCAATATAGCCATGCGCTGGAAAGGGCGGAAGCCGCGCTGAATGCAACTAATATCTGCATCAGACGCCTTATCCCATCTCCGCCGACCACGATTAAAAAAATGCCTGAACCGGACCTCAATCTTCTTTTCGCGCTAGATGCGTTGCTCACTGAGAAAAACGTGACGCGCGCCGCCCGGTCGTTGCAGTTGAGTGCGTCGGCAATGAGCCGCACGCTGACCCGGCTTCGCGCCGCGACCGGCGATCCATTACTGGTCCGGGCCGGGCGCCAGATGGTGCTGACGCCGTATGCGGAGGAGATTCGCGAGCGAACGCAGAACGTCGTTCAGGACGCGCGTTCCTTACTGCGCCCGTCGCCCGCGGCGCTGGATTTTTCAACCCTGCGCAGAACCCTCACGATCCGCGTCAATGAAGCTTTCGTGGAAGCCTTCGGCGCGCCCTTGATTGCCGAAGTGACCGCGCAGGCGCCGTTTGTGCGTTTGCACTTTTCGTCCAAGCCGGAAAAGAACGCGGAATATCTGCGCAATGGCTCCGCCGATCTGGAGATCGGCGTCGTGGAGGAAATGGGGCCCGAAATTCGCGTTCAGGCGTTGTTTCGAGACCGTTTTTTGGGTGTCGTCAGAAAGGGGCATCCCCTCGACCTGAAACTGAAACAGGAGGTGACGCTCGAGCAATACGCCGCGTTTGGTCACGTCGTCACGCCGTACGGCCGCCAGACAATCGATTCGCTTGACGCCGCGCTTGCCCAGTCAGGTCTGGAGCGCACGACTGTCGCGGTTGTGCCGAGTTTTCCGGCGGCGCTGGCCGTGGCGCGAGCGTCGGATCTGGTCGCGCTCCTGCCGGAATCTTTTGTGAACACGCAGCCCGGTGCGGCCGTCAGCGTCTACGCGTTCGAGCTTCCCGTGGTGACTGAGGGTTTTACGGTTTCGCAGATGTGGCATCCCCGTTCGGAGAATGACCCGGTTCACCGCTGGCTCAGGCAGCTCGTTCTCAGAATGTGCCGTCAGCAGGTGTCGTCGGACTAAACGTTGCGCAGATCTTCCGGCGTATCTACGTCCCGCAGGATCCCCGGATCGTCGACGTCCAGCCGCATGACCCGCTGCGAGGTCAACAGCGCGCGTGCGCCGGTGTCGCCGTCGAGCGCCATCAGGGCGTCCCGATGCTCGATGCCGAAGCCAACCGGATGGCCGCGCTGGCCCTGATAAAACGGCGCGACGATCGAAGCGCCGCCGTCGAGCGCACGTGCGACGGCTTCGATCGTGGGGGTGGCAATGCGCGGCATATCGGCAAGCGCGACGATCCAGCCTTCGGCGTCGTCGCTGGCTTCGATGCCGGCGGCGAGACTCGCACCCATGCCTCGATTGGCACTCTCGGCGAACACCACGTCACAGCCGGCGTCGTTCAGCAGGCGAGCGAGGGCGTCCGAGCCCGGCCGCACCACGGCCAGCACATGCGAGACGACCCGCAGCAGCCGGTGTGCGGCTTCGTGCGCGACCGGCGTGCCGTCGGGCATCTGCGCGAGCAGCTTGTTGTGCAGGCCGTCCGGGTCGAAGCGTGAGCCGAAGCCGGCGGCGAGCAACACGCCGGTCGCGAGCGAGGCGTAGGCCATGGGCGGGCACCGAGAGAAAGGATGTGCCCGATTGTGCGATGCAACGCATCGGCAGGCAAGCGCCAATGTATCGACCGTTATGCGCGCATCGTCCCCATCACCTTGTCGAGTGTCACCGGAAGATCGCGCACGCGCACGCCGGTCGCGTGATACACCGCATTCGCGATGGCCGCCGGTACGCCGGTAATGCCGATCTCGCCGATGCCGCGCACGCCGAGCGAGTTGACGTACGGATCGGGCCGATCGATGAACGTGATGTCGAGCGAACCGATATCGGCATTCACCGGCACGTGATACTCGGCGAGATTCGCGTTGACGAAGCGCCCATAGCGCGTATCGAGCGAGGTCTCTTCCTGGAGCGCCGCCCCCACGCCCCACACGATGCCGCCCATCAACTGGCTGCGCGCGGTCTTCTGGTTCAGCACGCGCCCCACGTCATATACGCCGACCACGCGCGCCACCCGAATCGTGCCGAGATCCGCATCGACATGGACTTCGGCGAACACGGCGCCAAACGAGTGCAGCGAATACTTCTGCCTTTCATCGCCGGGTTTGACCGTCGCGGTGGCTTCGATCGGTTTGCCGCCTGAGCGCGCGATGATCGCCGCCGCCGGATCGCGTTTGGCCGGTTGCGAACGGCTCACGACCCAGCCGTTCTCCACCGTGATGTCGTCGAGCGCGATGCCGTGCACCGGCGAGGCTACATCGGCGAGCGCCAGGGCGATCAGCTGGCTGCGCGCTGCGTTGGCGGCCTCGCGCACCGCGGGCGAAACGCTGGCCGCCGATTGCGAGCCGCCCGACCCCGGTGCTTTCGGCAACGACGAGTCGCCGAGCGCGAAGTGGATATTCTCCGGCGCGAAGCCGAGCGCGTCGGCGGCCACCTGGGTCATCACCGTGTAGGTGCCGGTGCCGAGGTCCTGGGTGCCGGAGGCGACCATGGCGCTACCGTCCGGCAGAATCCGCGCAATGGCTGCGGCTTCGCTGCGGTTGGCCGGATAGGTCGCGGTCGCCATACCCATGCCGATCAGCGTATTGCCGTCGCGCATCGAGCGCGGTGCGCCGGTACGCCGCGACCAGCCGAATTTCTCCGCGCCGATCTGATAGCACTCGCGCAGGGACTTGCTGGACCACGGCTTGTTTTCCTGCGGATCGGCTTCGGCGTAATTCTTCAGGCGCAGCGCGAGCGGGTCCATTTTCAGTGCCACGGCGAGTTCGTCCATTGCCGATTCGAGCGCGAACGAACCGGTTGTCTCGCCGGGCGCGCGCATGAAGGTCGGCGTGCCGAGATTCATCGGCACGATCCTGTGCGTCGTGATCTGATTGGGCACCGCGTACAACATGCGCGTGACCATGCAGCAGGTCTCGGTCCAGTCTTCGAATACCGAGGTGTTCGAGGTACTGTCGTGGCGCATCGCGGTTAGCGTGCCGTCGTGCCGCGCGGCGAGCGTGAAATGCTGTTCGGTATGCGGCCGCGCGCCGACCGGCCCGAACATCTGCGGCCGCTCGAGCACGAGACGCACAGGACGCCCGGTCTGTTTCGCCGCCATCGCGCACAACGATACGTGCGACCACGACGATCCCTTGCAACCGAAGCCACCGCCGATAAACGGCGAAATCACGCGCACGTCGCTCACCGGCATGCCGAAGGTTTTGGCGACCGCCTGCGCCGCATTGCTGACGCCTTGGGTCGAATCGTAGAGCGTGAGCTGCGGGCCATCCCAGCGCGCCATGGTGGCGTGCGGCTCCATCGGGTTGTGATGCTCGATCGGTGTCGTGTAGACGGCGTCGATGTGGACTGCGCCGCTGCGCATGCCGTCCTCGAAGCTGCCGCGTTGCGTGTCGGTGGTGCGGCCTTGCGGTTTGTCGGGCGCATGTCCGTTCGGCTTCGCCTGTGCGAAATCGAGTACCGCGGCGCTGCTCTGATATGTGATGCGCAACTGACGGGCGGCGTCGGCAGCATGTTCGAGCGTATCGGCAACCACCACCGCGACCGGTTCGTTGTTGTACTGAACCTGGTTGTCCTGCAACAGCGACAGGCGTCTGACTGCCGGCGGCGCCAACGCGGGCTTGCCGCCATTCGGCAGGCGCGGCGCGTTCTGATGGGTCATCACCAGCAATACGCCTGGCAATGCCTGCGCGCGGCTGGCGTCGATCGACGTAATCGTGCCGCTTGCGATCGTGCTGGTGACCAGCACGGCATGCGCAAGCCGTGCCTCGGGGAACTCGGCGGCGTAGCGCGCTTCGCCGGTCACTTTCAGCAGACCGTCGATACGGTCCATGGGTTGACCGATCAGATTCATGCGACACCTCCGCTGCGGCCCGCGGCCTGATTCACTGCGCGCACGATCGCGCGTTGCGCGAGCTGTACCTTGAACGCGTTCTCGTGCTGCGGCCTCGCATCGCGTAGCGCGGCGGCTGCGGCGTCATGCAACCGCGCCTGTGTGAGCGGCTGGCCGTTGAGCGTCTGCTCGGCGGCAGTCGCACGCCATGGTTTGTGCGCGACGCCGCCCAGCGCGATGCGCGCGGTGCTCACGTGATCGCCGTCCATCTGCAACGCGGCGGCTACGGACACCAGCGCGAATGCGTAACTGGCCCGGTCACGCACTTTCAGATAGTGTGAGTTCGCGCTGAACAAAGGCGGTGGCAAATCGACGGCAGTGATCAGTTCTCCCGGCCGCAAGGTCGTATCGACGTCGGGCCGATCGCCGGGCAGCCTGTGAAAATCCGCGAACGCAATCGTCCGCTCGCCTGCGGGGCCCGTGACGCGCACGACGGCGTCGAGCGCGGCGAGCGCCACGCTCATATCCGACGGGTTCACGGCGATGCATTGCGGACTCGCACCGAGAATCGCCTGTGTGCGATTGTGGCCTTCGAGCGCCGCGCAGCCGCTGCCTGGCGTGCGCTTATTGCACTGCGTGAAGGCGGTGTCGTAAAAGTAGCCGCAGCGGGTGCGCTGCATCAGATTGCCGCCCACGGTCGCCATATTGCGCAGTTGCGACGAGGCGCCGGCCAGAAAAGCTTGCGACAGCAACGGATATTGTTCGCGCACCAGCGCGTGATTGGCCGCATCGCTATTGCGCACCAGCGCGCCGATGCGGATACCGCCATCCGGCAGCGTGCCGACCGTATCGAGCCCGCTGATGTGCGTGATATCGATGAGCCGCATTGGCCGCGCCACGCCGCCTTTCATCAGGTCGAGCAGATTGGTGCCGCCGCCGATGAATACCGCCCCTGGCTGCTGCGCCGCGCGCACGGCGCCGGCGATGTCGCCGGCGCGTTCGTAAGAGATCGCATCCATGCTGGTCGCTCCGTCAGGCTTTGGTGTCGTGCAAGCCGCCGTTGCTGCCGGCGCCCGCGCTGTTTTGCCCGCCGCCGTCATGCACGGCGCGCACTGCCGCGACGATGTTGGCATACGCGCCGCAGCGACAGATATTTCCGCTCATGCGCTCGCGGATTTCGTCGTCGGAAAGCTGGGGCGGGCGGCTGCGCACGTCGGCGGTCACGGCACTGGCCGTGCCGTTGCGGAATTCGTTCAGCAGGGCAGTCGCGGAACACAGCTGCCCGGACGTACAGTAGCCGCACTGGAACGCATCGTATTCGATGAAGGCTCGTTGTAATGGACTCAGCACGTCGTTGCTGGCAAGTCCTTCCACCGTCGTGATGTTTTCTCCTTCATGCATCACGGCGAGCGTCAGGCAGGAATTGATACGACGGCCGCCGGCGATGACGGTGCATGCGCCGCATTGCCCACGGTCGCAGCCTTTTTTCGTACCCATCAGGCCGGCGTATTCGCGCAGCGCATCGAGCAGCGTTACGCGTGGCTCCAGTTGCAGCGTATAAGCACGACCGTTGACGGTTAGCGTGACTGGTCGGCTCGGCACCGGCGTATGGGTTTCAGCGGGCGGTAGCGCGGCAGGACCGGGTGTCTGGGCCCGCAAATGCGGTGCCGCGCCGACGGTGGCGGCAGCGGCGGCCGATTGCAGAAAGCGGCGGCGTGAAGGTTGAGGCGGTGCGGCGTCGGACTCGTCGCCCGGATCCTGAAGTTTGTTTCTCGTGGACATGACGGTCTGCTGGCTCCATCGAAAGGTCAATGCAGGCATGACGACACGCGCGTATCCCACGCCCCGATAGCCGACATGCGGGTGTCCCATGCGCAGGCACCCGAAGTGTCGCGGTTTAATTCATTACACACTCAGCAATTTCGGTGCCGTTGCGAATGCAACAGGTTGTCGACGCGGCGTAAAGCGATTCTTCGCGATCCGGCGACAAGCCGCGGCGAATCCGTTCGAATCGTGGAGGCGCGGCCAGATATGCCGTGGCGCACGTCAGTGACTGACGTTGCGCTTAACGAACGGGAAAGTAAATACGCTTGGGTGTCTTCTTTCTGCGTATAAAGAGAAAGACTGTTTTGCTTGGGACGAGGAGTCCGCGTGGGGAATTACAGGCGCGGGTACTGCTCAGGCATCAGCCCAGCGGCGCAGCAGATTGTGATAAATGCCGGCGAGACTGTGCACGGTCGGATCGTTCGAGCCTTTCTCGGCAGCGAGGCGCTGCACGTCGTTGTCGAGTTGGAACCTGAATCCACGTGCAGCAGGACTGGATCGAATGGAGGGACGAAACCGCTCGTATCCCGAACAGCTATGTTGCGGGAAACGGTTCGACCGTGTTCAAAGTTGGAAATGACTTTCTTTTTCACGCCGTGACCGGGCAGGCGAAATTGCTTGACACTATTCACGCTATAAAGGGCGGCGAATATTGCCAGTTCAGGCGCTGGCATATATGGAGTTAATCTCTCGGAGATTCGGTATCCACCAGAATATTCATGTTGCATTAAGCTGGCGTTTCTTTTTGCAAATTATCACACTTGTCCAATTGCCTTCATACTATCGTCATACGTAAAATCGCGCGAACCGGCGGGAACGATGAGAGGCGGTATGGGCGTGCGGGATGTGATCGGGGCGATAACAGGCGGGCTGTCACAGCAGGACCGCCTTCTGAAACTGGATACAACGGCAGGAAATAACGTCCTCCTGCCGCATCGGGTCATCGGTCGCTCGCGCATCGGTCGTGATTATCTTTTCATGCTCGACTGTGTATCCACGTCGGGCGATGTCCAGCTCAAGACACTGATCGCGCAGGCCGTCACGCTGTGGATACAGCAAACGGATGGCTCGTATCTCCCGCATCACGGTTATGTGCATACGGCACGCCGGTTGGGAAGCGAAGGTAGTCTGACCACGTACCAGCTTGCGTTTTCCTCATGGATGCATTTCCTGCAATTCCGCCGCGACCAGAAACACTGGCAGGATAAAAGCGCCGACGCGATCATTTCGGACGTATTCAACGAGCACCCGCAGGCGCGCGGGATGTTCCGCTTCGCACTGTCGAAACCGCTGCCCATGCGCTCGTATTGTCGGCAGTGTGAGACTGACTGGAATTTCGTGCACCGGCTGCTGGAGTCAGAGGGGCTTTACGGTATCTGGCAGCAGGCGAGTGACGGCAAATCGCATACGCTGGTGATTACCGACCGCCTCCAGACGCTCGAACCGCTCTCGCCGCAGACGGTCGGGTTCTATCGTGCGGGCGTGAACAGCGAGGCCGATGCACTGATGCAGTGGTCGGGCACGCGGACGCTGCAATCTGTTCTGTTGTCGACACGCACGTTCGACTACAAGAATCCGCCGACGCCGTTCAATCCGAAGGCGACAGCGATTCCCACGATGGCGAATCAGGGGGTGCTGCCAGCACAGACTGAAGTCTACGAATATACGGGCGGCTATACCTACTGGGACCAGGAGCGCGGCGATCACTTGTCGACAATCCGCATGCAGGAATGGGAGTCGCAGGCGAAGCGCTTTCATGGCGCAGGCGGTTTGCGCGCAATCGACGCAGGGCGGCGTTTTATGATAGCCGGTCATCCTGTACACGATCAGGATTCGGACGATCAGCGTGAATTTGCGGCCATCGAGGTTGAATGGGCCATCGAGAACAATCTCCCGCTTTCCGGACACGAAACGAATTACCCGCACAGCCTGAGCAATCAACTCACGCAGGCTCGCGCCGACGATCCGGGCAAGCTGTTCAGTGTTGCGCATGGTGACGGCTCCACAGGGTTTTACCGGGTTTCCGTCGAAGCGCAGCGTACGGGTGTGCCGTACCGCAGCCCGTTCGAACACCGCAAGCCCGAAGCGCAACTGGAGTCGGCCATTGTCGCCGGTCCGAAAGGTCAGGAGGCGTATACCGACGAACTGAACCGGGTCAAGGTGCTGTTCGTGTGGGACCGGATCAATGAGGGCGATGAGCGGGCATCGTGCTGGGTGCGCGTGGTGCAGTCTGATACGGGTGATGGTTATGGCGGCGTGCACATGCCACGTGCAGGTGAGGAACTGATAATCGGCTATGTCGGCAACGACATTGACCGACCCATTGCGCTGTATCGCGTGTACAACGGCGCAGCGAAACCGCAATGGCATTCGAACGGGCTGCTCTCGGGATTTCGCTCAAAGGAATTTTCGGGAAGCGGTTTCAATCAGATGGTGATGGACGACGCGACTGGCCAGAACCGCGTTCAGCTATACAGTTCAAGCACCAATGCTCAACTTCACCTCGGCTATCTGATTGATCATACCGCCAACACGCGCGGCAACTTCCTCGGCAGCGGCTTCGATCTGAGTTCCGAAGCATACGGTGCACTGCGCGCAGGACGTGGGCTGTACGTATCGACGCACCCTGTCGTCAGCCAGCCTCTCGATGCGCGTCAGGCCAGCAATCAGTTAATCAGCTCGGAAAGTGTCATTGAAGGACTGTCGCAGGCTAGCGAAAGCGCGCAGGCCGAGAGTCTGAAGGAAGGGCGCGACGCGTTGAAGGTTTTTACAGATGCGACCCAGCACAGCGAAGCGGGCGCGACGGGTAGTGGTGGCAACACGGCAGGTGGGGGAACCGGTAGCGCGAACGCGTTCACGCAGCCCGTGATACTGTTTGCCGCGCCTGCGGGTATTGCACTGTCGACACAGAAGTCGACGCACGTCGCGGCGGACCAGCATATCAATCTGGTGAGCGCCCAGAGCACGCACATTGCGACGGGTAAATCGCTGGTGGCAAGCGTCACGCAGAAACTGAGCCTATTCGTGCAGAACGCAGGGATGAAGCTGTTCGCGGCGAAGGGGAAGATTCAGGTGCAGGCGCATGCCGACAATGTCGAATTGACCGCGCAGAAATCGCTGCTGTTTGTATCCGCCACGGAAAGTATTCAGGCCGCTGCCCAGCAGGAAATCCTGCTGACCTCTGGAGGTGCATACATCCGCATCAAGGACGGCAACATCGAGATTCACGCACCGGGCAAGATCGACTTCAAGGGGGCAGACTTCCCGTTCAGTGGACCGACGCGGATGGATGTGACGAACCCGGCGTTCAAGGACATGCCTACGCGGCGACTGACCCTGAACACGATGGCGTCACCTTCCGCGACGAACGTCGTGCCGGTCGGCATGCCGTACAAGCTCTATGCGGACGGTGCGTTGGTGAAGCAGGGTGTATTCGACAGCACCGGGCAATTACCCATCGACCATCACGTCACCACGCAGAAATATACGCTTGAGATGGCAAGCGGCGTCAAGCACGAAATCCCTGTCCCGGCCGATTACCGGGACGCTGGCAATGGGGCGCTGGCGAATCAGGGATTCCAGTTTCACGAGAATGGCAGTGCGACGGATGTCACCCCACCCGGTGACCGCGCTCAGCATCGACAACGCTACAGCGACCTGCTCAATCCGTCATCAGGAGACGACGCATGACCGGCGCGCCAATCACGACACCGCTTGCACAGAACCAGACATCCACTGCGACAGTATGCTCGCCTTGGTTCGTGGACTTTACCGACGAGAACAGGCCTGTCGAATTTCATCCGCTACCATGCTCCTACAAGCCGCTCGTAAACGGTGAGGAAGCATTCAGTGCGGTCTACGACGCCATTAATGCAGCAAGATTCAGCGTCGATATTATCTGCTGGGGCTTTCAGCCTTCGATGTATTTCAAGCGCGGTGATCGCGGTGCGTCGATGAATATCGGTGATCTGCTCATCACAAAGGGCTTGCAAGGCGTGCGGGTCCGGGTTCTGTGTTGGGCGGATTCCCTTGGTATCGCGCAGATGTCCGAGAATTCGACTCCGGGCCTGACCTGGTGGAGGCACTTTTTTACACAGAACGAGAACAATGCGGAGCGGGAATATGACCGCGAGTGGTATCGGCATGCGACAGCCCCGGGTATCGGACCTCAATGGGAGGATGCGAGAAACAAGTGGGCAGCGGAATTACGGGCGCGACACACGGCGGGATTGCCGCCACCTGATCCCGCACAGGTCGTCGCCTTACAGGGGTTCCCGTGCGTGGAAATGGCGACGCGGGATTTCTCGTTGAAGGACCGCTGGGAAATCATGTGGCGGGAATCACGTTTCCGCGATGATAAAAATCTCAACGAGGAAGCGGTCACGGTCGGCTTTGGTGGCGAACCGTCACATCACCAGAAAATGGTGATGGTGGACTACGACGCGCCGGAACACGCGGTGGGCTTCGTCATGGGGCACAACACGCTCGACGCCTATTGGGACGACGATAAACATTCGTTTGCGCGGATGCATCCGCGCTTCGGACGCAATGGCGCAACGCCGAGGCAGGACATGTCCGCGTGCGTCACTGGTCCGATCCTTGAACATCTGAACGTGAACTTCTGCCGTGCGTGGCAGCACACCACGAAAGTCGACCTGATTACGCCGCGCAAGGCGCTGGCATCGCGGCTCACCGTCCGACAGGACAAGGGCACTCCTGTGATGGCGCAAATCCTGCGCACACAGTCGCAGAAAGCCGAGAATCGCCGGGATATCCGGTCGATGTACAAGCAGGTGACGAACAATACGTCCCGCTTCATGTATATCGAGAACCAGTATTTTCGCTGGCCACCGCTGGTCGATCAGATCAAGGCCGCCGTCAATAAACAACTTGCATGGGGACGGGACACCGGCAGGGATGGGACGCTATATCTGTTTGTCGTGACCAATTCCAGCGACGATGCGCTGGAAAACGGACAGGTTTCGACGTATCGCATGATGGAGTCGCTTGGACATGCGGATACGATGCCAGACGTAACGAAGGCGGAACGCGACGACGCACTGCAACAGCAGAAAAGCAGTCTCCAGTCGCAGATAGACGACATCGATGGCAGTGAGCAGACCGTGAGAGTATATGGCACCGGCACGGCCACACAGAATGCGCCATTTTTTGCCAGGAGCGAAGCACGCAAGAAGGATTTGCAGCAGCAACTGGATGCCGTAAACGGGAAGATCAGTGCCAATAAGAGCGGGCCAGTTGTTCCGAGTGATATCACCGGGCTGAAAACGCTAATCTGCACGTTGGTTGCGCCTGACTCTCCGGCAGGAAACTGGATGAACACCTATGTACATAGCAAGATCATGGTCATCGATGATGTGTTCCTCACGCACGGCTCGGCTAACATCAACACGCGGAGTATGGAAGTCGATAGCGAATTGAACATCTGCCATGAGCATGGCGACGTGACGAATGCGCTCCGGAAGCGGTTGTGGACTATTCATACAAGGAACGGTTCAGTCAGTTATCAAGGAGGACAGTCGGACTCGGACGCAAATAACGCACAGGCCATCGGCGACAATATTGAGGAAGCATTCAAGGCTTGGAGCGGGATCATCACAAGCAACAAAAAACGAATGGATAGCAAGAAACAGTCGCCTTTGGCATCTTTGATTGCGTTTCGAACCGACACGACAAAACGGAGCAAACTAGATTGATCATGCATAGATCGCTCGTTGCATTGTCTGTTGTATGCCTGCTATCTGCCTGTTCGAAAAACGAGAATGCCATGGACCCGTTGCCTGACGTTAGCGCAGTACGCCTGAAACTTGCCTTCACGTGTACGCACGAAGCTGATCATCTGCCGCCGCTCGATCCCGAATCGGAAGAACTCTTTCAGTACGGACGATATCTTGAGAAGAAAGAGGGGCCGAAGGATTTCAACGACATCGCGCGTTACTATCGGATTGCAGCGGCGTATGGACATTACAAGGCGAACCACAATCTGCAAATCCTGATTTCATCTGGATCGGCGTCGTCACCCGATCCAGAAAAGGAAAGCGTTGATCTGGCTGAACAACTCATCAAAGCAGGTGTGCCGAGCGGCTACTACGATATCGGGCACTACCTGCTGAATGGCTACGGCGTCAAACGCGACGACGACGCGGCTAGGCGTTACATACGCAAAGCAGCAGATTTGGGAAATCCAGATGCGCAATACTATGTTGCGAATTTACTCAACCCCGCTGATGCAGCGCCGGACATTGCGCTACAAATGTTTCAATGTGCGTCTGCTCAAGGATACGCTGCCGCAGGTAACGATCTGGGCGTGGCTTTTCAACTCAATCGAAAGTTTGTCGAAGCGGCTGAGGCTTTTCAAAGTAGCGCCAAGGCGGGAAGTAGTCAGTCGGCGTTCCTACTCCAGTATGCCTTTGATGAGAAATCTGGAAAGAATGAGCTCTATGCGATCGACGTTAAGCCTGATGCAGAACGTACTCGCCGCTATGGCTTGATTGGCAAATTCCTCGACAGCAACGACGGTCGCAACCCCAAGGTACCCGACATCGACAAGATCGTTCCGCTACCGCCTGCGAAGCTTCCGCCGTGGGACGGTACGTTCCAGTGGCAAAAAGAGCAGGATGCAGCCGTGCCACCGAAAAAGCCAGCTGACGAAATAATCGACCAGATGGCAAAGGCGAAGCACCTCGACCCGGCGACCGGTCTGCCGCTATCGGGTTTCTCGAACAAGACATCACAGGCCGACGAACCCTCGAAGGTCGCAGCCCGCGTACCGATTGGGACCCTCGCGAGCACGGGTGAAATTTGCCCCGAAGATGGTGTTTGGCACGCGAAGCTCGAAGCGGGGCAGATGGGGGATTCGCAGCGGCGGTTCCTCAAGGGCGATACATTGCCCTCGCTGGTCGTGCATGAACCGCGCACGCTTGCATTCCTCGACCGCATGATGGGTACACGTCAGCAGGTTGCGACGGTGGCGTGGGAACTGGTCGCGTACATCGATCAGACGTGATGTTCCGATAACAGGTAGGCAAATTGTGAAGCGATATCTGATTCTCGACGGCGATCACACGACAGTATCCGGAACGGTTCGTGCACAGCCGACCGCGCTCTCGTTGAGAGGTCGGCATATCGCGCACGAGGGCGATGACGTTGTGTGTCCAGCGTGCAACTCAACGGGGAAGATCAAATGCGACGGCCAACGTCTGACGATGCCCGGACCAGACGGACGCCGCACGGCGCTGAGCGATGATCTGTGCATCTGTAAATGCGATCCACCGCCGAAGCTCGTCGCCTCGCAGCAGGCAATGTCCGTCGATGTGTAATCGCAATGGGTAACTATATCGGCGTTCGTGCGAGCAAAGCAACTTGCGCGGGACGCTTCGGCAACCGAGCAATGAGGTTTCACGCTGCGAATCACTGACTCTTTTCTTCGAGAACGCGTGCGCTGTGTAGTTCCCGTTTCGAAAATACAGACTCGGTGAAAATTTCCGGGCTAACCTCACACTTCTATCGCCGACGCCTGCATCGTCTGCTACGCATCAGCCCAGCGGCGCAGCAGATTGTGATAAATGCCGGTAAGACTCACCACTGTCGGATCGTTCGAACCCTTCTCGGCAGCGAGGCGCTGCACGTCGTTGTCGAGTTGAAACAGCATGGCGCGTTCGCCGTCATCGCGCACCATGCTCTGAATCCAGAAGAACGACGCGATCCGCACACCGCGCGTCACCGGGCTCACGTGATGCAGGCTCGAAGCGGGGTAGAGCACCATATCGCCCGCCGGCAGCTTCGCGCGATGCACACCATAGGTGTCTTCGATGCAGAGTTCGCCGCCGTCGTAAGTGTCCGGCTCGGCAAGAAAGAGCGTGGCCGACAGATCGCTGCGAATGCGGAAGTCGGTGCCACGTAGCTGGCGGATCGCGTTGTCCACATGCGTGCCGAAACCGTCGCCGCCTGCATAGCGGTTAAACAGCGGTGGAAATACTTTCAGCGGCAAAGCAGCGGAAAAGAACCGCGGATTGCGCCCGAGTGCGTCCTGAATCGCATCGCCCACCGCGCGCGCGACCGCGGAGCCTTCGGGCAATTGCTGGTTGCGCTTGGCCTGCGCCGACTGTTCGCCGGACGTCGCATTGCCGTCGATCCATTGCGCCGCGTCGAGAATTTCACGGCATTGCGCGACCTGTTGTTTGCTGAGTACGCCCTGCAGATGCAACATCATGCGTGCACCTCTTCATTGATCTCCTCAGCGAGGGCACGAAATGCAGCCACTGGCGAAGCGGCCAGCCATGCCCGCATTTTCTCGACGAACGCCGCCGTTGCCGTCATCGGCACGCGCCGCAACCATCCGAGTGCGGCGTCGATCTCGCCGCGCGTGGCCAGCAGCCGGGCATAGTTGAACTGGCCGCGAAAGTCGCCGCCCACCGCGGCGCGCCGGTAATAGTCGAGCGCGATGCCTGCGTCGGTATCGACGGCCCAGCCGTCTTCGTAAAAGCTGCCGATATAGTTGAGCGACTTCACGTGCCCTGTCTCGGCGGCGCGCCGGAACCACTGCAGCGCCTGCGCCCGGTCGCACTCCACACCATGGCCTAGCGCCAGCGCCGACGCGTAGTTGTACATACCCCAGTCGAGTCCCGCCTGGGCCGCGAGCCGATACCAGTACACGGCTACCGGCGCGCACGCGGCCGTTCCCCAACCGTGTTCGTAGCAGCGGCCCAGCATGTTCATCGCCATCGGATGATCCTGCCGGGCCGCGTGCCTGAACCACGTCAACGCTTCTTCGGCATTACGTTCCACGCCGTGACCGTCGAGCAGATACTGGCCGTACACCGCCTGTGCTTCGACGATGCCGTTGTGCGCGGCAGCCGCTACCCACGCGACGGCGTGGGCAGGCGGCCCGGAGAGGATCGCGGCGAGTTCGTCATGCGACACGCTCGCCAGCGCCTTCAGCGTCACCTGTTCCATCATGCGTTGCCTAGTAGTGCGCGTTGAGCGTCAGGAAGGCGGAACGGCCGGGTGCGATCGACGCGTAATGCGCCGGGTACGCCTGGTCGTAATACGTGCGGTTGAAGATGTTCTGCACGTTCAGTTGCAGATCGACCTTCTTGTTGATCCGGTACGTGGCCATGCCGTCGAAGCGCCAGTAAGAAGGCACCGCGCGCAGATTCGCCGTGTCGCCGTACACCTGCGACATGTAGAACGCGCCGCCGCCGATCGTGAACTTGGGCAGTACGTCGTAGTTGGTCCACAGGCTGATGCTGTTCTTCGGCGTATTCGGGAACTGATGGCCGTTATCCGACGTGGTCTTGCCGTTGTCGCGCAACTGGCTCTTCATGTAGGTGTAGCCGCCGAACACCTGCCACTTGCTGGTCAGCTTACCCGCTACGCCGAATTCGAAGCCTTGCACTCGCTTGTTGCCGACCATCGCGTATTCGTTATTCGGCAGCGTGACGCGGGCGTTGGTCGTATCGATCTGGAACAGCGCGCCGGTCAGCGAGAGCTGGTTGTTCAGCACATTCCACTTGGTGCCGAGTTCGATGCTGCGGTTTTTTTCCGGGGCGAGTTGATCCGCGTTCGCACCGACACCGCCGCGGCCCGGCGTCAGCGACTGCGTCTCGCTGCCCTGGCCGAGCAAGGCGCCGGCCGGCGTCGACGAGGTTGCAATCGACGCATAGATGCTGCCGTTGGACGCCGGTTTGAAGACTAGGCCGAACTGATAGTTGAACAGCGTGTCGTCGCGCGAGGTGCGCTTGCCGCCGTTGGCTACTGTATTGCGGAAATCGGTCGAGTAATCGTCGACCCGCAAGCCGACGTTGGCCTGCCAGCGTTTGGTGAGTTCGATCGTATCGAACGCGTACAGCGATTTGGTGACGGTGCGCTGCTCGCTCGGATCGTTGGTCTGCTTGACCGAACCGGCCCACGGGTCGTTAGGATTCGGCGACCACAGGCTCGTGCAGTTGTAGCCCGACGCCGCGCCGATACCGTTGGTCCTGCAGATCGCGCCGGTGGCGGCGGCCACGGTGTACGAATCATTCACGCTGGTTTCACGCGACAGTTCGAGGCCGGTGGTGAAGCTGTGCTTCAGGAAGCCGGTCCTGAACTCGCCGAACAGTTCGGTCTGGTTCGCGAGGCTGTAGACGTCACTGGCACGCGTGTTCGCGCGGCGCCACACCATGCCGTTGACGACGTTGCCCTGGCTGTCGTCCGGCTGCGTCCAGATGTAGTCCTGGGTGGACTTCGTATAACGCGTGGTGTTGCGGATCGTCAGGTTGCTGTTGATGTCGTGTTCGATACGCACCGTGCCGACGTCCGAAGTCGTCTTGCGGAAATCGCGGTCGATCAGGCCGTAAAAGTTGTGGCGGTCCACATTGGCCGGATAGATCGTGTCGACGTTGGCCGGTTTGTTGGTAGTTGTGTAGAAGTACGGAATACCGCTGTCGGGCAGGTCGTCGGTCGAGAGATGATAGTAGCTCGCCGTGACGCGGGTAGGCGTGCCGAGACCGTAGGTGAACGACGGCGCGATGCCCCAGCGTTCGTTATTGACCGCATCGCGGCCGGCCACGTCGTTGTTGTGGCTCATCACGTTCAGGCGGAACGCCGCATGATCGGCCATCTGCCAGTTGCCGTCCGCGGTGAAGCGGCGGTAGCGGTCGGTGCCGAGGCCGACGCTGCCATCGGCGGAATTGCCCAGATGCGGGGTCTTGGTGATCAGGTTGATGCTGCCGCCCGCGCCGCCGCGGCCGCCGTAGGCGCCGTCCGAACCCTTGGTCACTTCAACGCTTTCGATGTTGAACACTTCACGGGTGGTCGCGCCGATGTCGCGCATGCCGTCGACGAAGGTGCTGCCCTGAGCATCGTAGCCGCGAATGAACGGCCGGTCGCCGAGCGGGTTGCCGCCTTCGCCTGCGCCGAAGGTGATGCCCGGCACCGTGCGCAACGCTTCGGTCAAAGTCGAGGCGCCCGTGCTCCTGATCAACTCCTGCGGAATCACGGTGACCGACTTCGGCGTATCGACCAGCGGCGCCGTGAATTTGACCGACGCCGAATGATCGGTCTTGAAGCCGTCATCCAGTTGGCCTTGCACGGCAATCGGCGCGAACTGGTTTTCCTTGTCGGGCGGCGTGGTGCCGGGCGTGCCTTGCGCGAGGGCGGGACCTGCCGCCAGCATGCCGCACAGCGTCGTGCTGATTTTGCCGAGCTTCGGTTCGTCGGACCGCAACTTCATTTTTATCCCCGTTGTTGAGTGCAGGCGGCCGGGTAGAGAAGCTTTTCCTTACCCGGGCATGTCATGTTTATTACAAAGTGTTTTCGGCGTGCATTCTATGCAATCCGCTTGTAATTGAGAAGCGTTCTCAACATAAAATCTTGGGGTGCGGGGTGGCGCGCGTGGGCCGGCAGATGGAATTAGCGGGTCAATCGGGGAAAATGGAGGGGAAATGCGAGAATTTGGCGACTCTGCGCAGAGGTGAATTTGTTTCTGCTGCGCGATCGGTACGAGTAGCGGGCGATTGAGCCCTTCTGGCCAAAAGGGGCGGCTTGCCCACCGTCATCCTACTGCGCCGCGAGTTCAGCCAGCGTTTCCCGCAGCCACACGAGCGCCGGATCGGCCTGGTTGCGCGGATGCCACGCCGCATACAACGTGAAGCCGCGTGCGTCGAACGGTAGCGCAAAGGTATCGAGCCGATCGGCGTAGCGTGCCGCGAAGCGCGACGGCAGTGTCGACACATAGTCGGTTTTTGACAGCAGTTCCGGCACCAGCGTGAAGTGCTGAACCGACAGCGCGACGTGCCGCTCGCGGCCGAGTTCGTCGAGATGCTCGTCCATGAAACCGTGAAAGCTGCCGCCGCTGGTGGACACCAGCACGTGATCGAGTGTGCAGTAAGCGTCGAGATCGAGCGGAGCGGTGCCGCGCGGGTGTCCCTTGCGCTGCACGAAGACGAAATGCTCGTCGTAGAGCTTGCGGGCTTTCATCGACGGCGGAATCATCCGGTCGGAACCGAGCAGCAGATCGATCTCGCCGTTCTCGAGTCGCGATGCGGTGACGGGCTGATCGCCCATCACGAACGCCACGCGCACGCCAGGCCCCGCGAGGGCGGGCAAGCGCTCCATCAGGCGCATGCCGAGCACCGCGGTGGCGTTGTCGTGCGCGGCGATCGCGAAGCGCCGCGTGTTGCTCAGTGGATCGAAGGCGGACTGGTGGCGCACCACGGCTTCGAGATTTTTCAGCGCGGCATGCAGCGGCGTCATCAACTCCAGCGCCCGCGCCGTGCGTGTCATGCCACGGCCGGTTTCGGCGGGCAGGAGCAGCGGATCGCCAAAGATCTGCCGCAAGCGCGCAAGCTGCGTGGAGACGGCCGGTTGGGTCAGATGCAGCCGCTCCGCCGCCCGCGTGACGTTCGACTCTGCAAGCAGCGCGTCGAGCGAAACCAGCAGGTTCAGATCGATGCCACGGAGATCAATCATGTTGATGGGTCACATATGAGTAATTGATTTCAAGAATACGTACCGCGCTTCTACAGTTCAAGCACCGAAACGAACTGAAGGACAACCAAGATGAAAGCCTGGATGCTCGATGAACCCGGCAAGGCGCTGGCCTTGCGTGAAGTGCCGCAACCGCAGCCGCGCCGTAACGCTGTGCTGGTGCGGATGGAGGCGGTGCCGCTGCTGAGTTACACGCGTGACTATGTGGAAGGGAAGTTGGGCTATGCGTGCCCGCCGGGACCGTTTTCGCCCGGTACCAATGGTGTCGGCCGGATCGTCGCGGTCGGCGAGGGTGTGGTGGCATTCCGCGCGGGCCAACGGGTCGCCGTGAATCCGTACCTGATTGCCGATGAAACGGTGCGCGAACCCGCACAGGCGCTACTGGGGCTCACCGCCATCAGCGCCGACAGCGGCGCGTTGATGGCTGACTTTCCGCACGGCACGTTGCGCGAACTGGCCGAATTCCCGGCCTCGACCGTCATGGCGCTGGATGGTCTGGATCAGATCGACGCCGCCCGTCTTGCGGTGCTGGGCAAATTCGCGGTGCCGTTCGGCGGCCTGAGGCGCGGCCGGCTATCGGCGGGCGAGACGGTGGCGGTCAACGGCGCGAGCGGTTACTTCGGCTCGGCGGCCGTGATCGCGGCGCTGGCGCTCGGCGCGAGCAAGGTGGTCGCCCAGGGCCGTCGGCTTGAGCCGCTGCAAGCGCTGGTCGAGCAAGGCCGCGGGCGTGTGGTGCCCGTCGTACTGACCGGCGACGTCGCGCAAGACACGGCGGCGATTTGTGCCGCCAGCGGTGGCGGCGTGGACCTCGGCTTCGATATGGTCGGCCACGCGACCGATGCGAACGCAACGCTCGCCACATTGCGCAGCCTGCGCCGCGGCGGCCGGCTCGTGCTGATGGGCAGCATGCAAGTGGATTTGCCGATTACGTACCGGGAGATGTTGCAGAACAACTGGGAGTTGATCGGCCACTTCATGTACACGCGCGCTGACTATCTCGCGTTGATTTCGATGGTCGCATCCGGCCAGATCGCACTCGATGCGGTCGAGTTGAAGTCGTATCCGTTTGCCGAGCTGGAGGCGGCCATCGACGCGGCCGGCCGTATGTCCGGCCTGCAATGCACGGTGGTGGACGGCAAGTCGCAGCACGCGTGGGGTTGAGCATGTAACGGCCCGCTCGGGCCTGATCGGACCTGCTTGCGGCAGCGTAAAAAAAGCGGCCTTGCTGGTTCACAGCAAGGCCGCTTCGCATCGGACGGTCTCAGTCGATCGTCGGGCGATCAGTCGATGCCGTGAAACACCGCGTCGTCCGGACCGAGATAAGCGGGCGGGCGCCACGCGGCGTCGCGCATCGAATGCTGGACCAGCTTTTCGACGCCCAGCAGTACCGCGAAAATCGCCATCCGCACCGGAATGCCATTATCGGTCTGCCGGAAAATCGCCAGCCGCGGATCGTGATTCAGGTCGACGCTTAGATCGTTCGCGCCCGGCCGGCTGTCGCGCGGCAGCGGGTGCATGATCAACGTGTCGGCACCGCATACGCTGTCCATCAGCGCCTGATTGATCTGGAAATCCGGCGTGTAGCCTTCGAACGATTCGTCGGTGAAGCGCTCTTTCTGAATGCGCGTGGCGTACACCACGTCGGCGCCGCGCAGGCCGGCGGTCAGATCGTGAGTCTGCTCGATCACATGATCGTTGCGTGAAATCTGCTCGATGATGTAGCTCGGCATTTCGAGCATGGGCGGCGAGATCAGCGTGAACTTGATGCCGCGATAGAGCGCCAGCAGCTTGACCAGCGAATGCACCGTGCGGCCGTATTTCAGATCGCCGACCAGCGCGATATGCGCCCCGTCGACAATCTTGCCCAGGCGCGAGAACTCGCGCTGGATCGTGTACAGGTCGAGCAGCGCCTGGCTCGGATGCTCGCCGGGGCCGTCGCCGCCGTTGATCACCGGCACGTTGGTGGCGCGCGCGAATTCGGCCACCGAGCCTTGCTCCGGATGACGGATCACCAGCGCATCCACGTAGCCGCTCATCACGCGGCTGGTGTCGTAAATCGACTCGCCCTTGGCCATCGACGAAAACGTGAAGCCGGTGGTGTCGCACACCGAGCCGCCGAGCCGGCAGAACGCCGCGCCGAAGCTCACGCGGGTCCGGGTGCTGGCCTCGAAAAACAGATTGCCGAGTACCGCGCCTTCGAGCACGCGGGAGATTTTCCGGCGCCGTGCGATCGGCTGCATGATGTCGGCGACGCGAAACAGTGCCTCGACCGAGTCGCGGGAGAACTGATCGACGGACAGCAGTTGCGGTTTGCCCTCGAACAGCATCTGGCTGGCAAGCGACTGCGAGTCTACGCTTTGCGTATGCTTTTCGCCTGGTTCGCCATGCACCACGATTTCCGACACGAAACGCTCCACGATCTCCGGCATGGCGCGCGATTCCTGCGAATCGTCCGGCAGCAGCCACGTGTCGAGTGCGCGGCGCGACACGCCGATACGGCTCGCGAACGCTTCGCGGGTCATGTTCATGCGACGCATCGCGTCGCGTAGGAAGGCTTGTTGTGGGACGCTCATGCGGGCACCTGTCGGGAAAGGGCTGCGTATCGGCTATGTACGCGGTGCGTATATTAGTTTCCCTGTCGCAGAAGTCAAGCAATTTTGCGAGTTTGGCCGGCCCGCTTTGCCAACTCGCGCCGGACGCGGTTAAACTGCGTGTCATGCATTCCGGCCAAACGTTCCGACCCTGCTCGTCAACCGCCGCACGTCTCGCTTCTGCGAGCGTCGTGGCCGCACGCGCGAATCTCGCGAACGTCAACGCCAAAGCCAAAAAACAGCCGCTCATCTGACCGGAGCCGCTGTTCCGTCAGATGTTGCGACGGAACAGCCGGTCAACGCCCTCTGCGGCATTCCCCGTTTTTCCTCCCTCGCACCGCTGATCGGAATCGATACGGTCGTCATCGAGGTAAAAACATGTCTATTTTTTCGGGTATCTGGGTTCCGCTCATCACGCCATTCGCCGACGGCGAGGTGGATCACGCCGCGCTGCGCGCGCTGGTGCGCCGCTATGCCGACGCGGGCATTGCCGGGCTGGTCGCACTCGGCACGACCGGCGAGCCAGCCGCGCTCGACGACGCCGAGCAGCACGCCGTGCTGGCGACGATTCTCGACGAAGCGCAGACGGCCGGCCAAGGCGCGAACGCGCGAGCGCTGCCCGTGCTGGTCGGCGTATCCGGCAATCATACGGCGAGCATGCAGGCGCGCATCGGGCAACTGAACGCATTGCCGATCGCCGGCGTGCTGATAGCCGCGCCGTACTACATCCGGCCTTCGCAGGCGGGCATCGTCGGGCATTTCCTGGCGCTTGCCGAGGCGAGCGAGAAGCCTGTCGTGCTGTACGACATTCCCTATCGAACCGGCGTCCGGCTCGAACTCGACACGCTCCTGACGCTGGCCGCGCATCCACGAATTCAGGCGGTGAAGGATTGCGCCGGTTCGCTCGACACCACGCTCGCGCTGATTCGCGATGGCCGCCTGCAGGTGCTGACCGGCGAGGACATCAATCTGTTCAACACCCTGTGCCTGGGCGGCAGCGGGGCGATCGCGGCTTCCGCGCATCTGCGGCCGGAGCGGTTCGTCGCGCTGTATCGTGCGTTATCGGCGGGCCGCCTCGACGAAGGGCGGCGTATTTTTCATGAGCTCGCGCCATTGATCCAGGCGCTGTTTGCCGAGCCGAACCCGGCGCCGGTGAAGGCGCTGCTTGCAGCGCAAGGCCTGATACGCGACGGCTTGCGCATGCCGATGACGCGTGCCAGCGATGCGCTGGTTGCACGGCTGTGTGAGCTGGACGGGTTCGATCGGAGCGAGCCGCGTCTGGCGGCACGGTGAGCATGAGCGCGGACTCGTCAACTGCCCTTTGTATTTGAGATGATGGTTCGTGATGCCAGGCGATAATCGGCCCCCTTTGTCCATTATCGCAACCGGTAAGTTGTCCGGTTGATGCCGCATGCAGTCAGTCCAGTTCGCCGATTTCCCGTCTCGTTTTTGCCTGTTCAACATGCGTGGCGCGTTCAACACACCGCGCGTGTTGAACGCGTCCTGCATCGCCCGTACGCCGCCTTGCGCGCGCCTCATGGCGCGTGCCGGGAGCTGCTGATGTCCTCCATGTTTGGCGCTGGCCGCAGGTTTTCCAGCGGTCCGGTCAGTTTCGTGACACGCCGCACCGTGCTGACCATCGTGGTTGCCACTGCGTTCGGCGCGGCGGCGCTGGCGCTCGCCGCAGGCATCGCGATCGGCATGCATTGGCCGGCACACGACGCCGCCGGCGAGCAAGTGGCGAACCGTGTCGAGCACGACTATGCGATTGATCAGCTCGGCAAGCTGAACGCATCCGTGGCGCAAATCGAACCGCGCATCGCGCGCCTGACGCTGCAGGTCGACGCGTTGCGCGATTTCGAAACACGTCTGAATACACCGCGGCCGGCGCCGCGCGCACCGGCTACTTCAGCTACCCCGGCCATCCCGGCAACCCCGGGCGCCGCCTTCGAACCCGACCTGTCGGCAACCGACGGCGAGGGCGGCCCGTCTTTACCGCCGCGCCGGTGTACGGATGTCATGCCGCAAGCGGCCGGTCATGCCGATGCCGCGCGCACCCGGCAACAACTGGATTGCATCGCGGCGACGCTGTCCGCGCTCGAGCAGCAGACCGCCGACCACGCGATCGCCTACGCTGCCTTCCCCGGCCGCATGCCCGCCGACGGCGCACGCTTCGGCTCACCGTTTGGCAACCGCACCGATCCGTTCACCCATCGTTTGAGTTTTCATCCGGGCGTCGACCTGGTCGCCAGAACCGGTACGCCGATTCTGGCGGCAGCAGGCGGCCGGGTCATCTTCGCCGGTGAGAAATCGGGCTATGGCAACTGCGTCGAAATCGATCACGGCAACGGCCTCGTGACCCGTTACGGCCACGCGTCGCGCATCGTTGCGCATGTCGGCGATCTGGTGCTGCCGCGCCAGTATGTCGCCGACGTCGGCTCCACCGGTCGCTCCACCGGGCCGCATCTGCATTTCGAAGTACTGGTCAACGGCGCGCCGGTCAACCCGGCCGCTTACCTTGCGCTGTTCGCGCCTCCGCCCCATGGTTGACCGACGCCTCTCCCGCGATGCGGGCCGTCTGACGCAGCGCGCCTACACGTTGCAGCCCGCACGCTCGCCGGCTTTTCGCGCGGCCCTGTGGGTTTTGGTGTGCGCGCTCAGCGCGGCTGGCGGCGCGGCGGCCGTTGTGGCTTGGCACGCGCAGCGCGCCGGCACACCGGCGCTTCAATGCACGGCGGCACCCGCGGATGAAGGCAGCGAACAGAGGGAGCTAGCCCGCGCGCGGCTTGCGTTGGCGCAGGAATCGGCGGCGCGCGCCGCGGTGCAGAAAACCGCGGATGGCGCCGCCGCCGATGTCGCGAGATTGAATGCCGAACTGCAGTTTCTGCGCGGCCAGAGCAAAGCGAAGCCATCCGAGCCGCGCCGCTGACTGACGGGTATGCGGCGCAACACCCCGATGACCCGGCAAGCGGATGACCCGGCAACCGGGCAGGAACAATCAGGCAACAACAGCCAGGCAACAACCAGGCAACAACCAGGCAACAACACCCCGGATCGTCGCCCGGACGGCATCGCGCGACGAACATTTTCATTTTCACGAGGTATTTATGTTCAGCAAGAAAAAGCACGCGGGTATCCAGCAGACGAAGCTCGCCACACTCATCGCCCATGACGTGCGGATCACGGGCGACCTCCTGTTCAGCGACGGCCTGCGCATGGACGGCCACGTGACCGGCAACGTCAGCGGCGAGCCGGGTGCGCAGACGCTGCTGGTATTGAGCGAGCGCGGCTCGATCGAGGGCAACGTGCATGGCTATGACGTGGTGGTCAACGGCCGGATCATCGGCGACGTGATTGCCGATCACTTTGTCGAGTTGCAAAGCGGCGCGCACGTGACCGGCAACATCTACTACCAGCAGTTGCGGATGGATTGCGGCGCCTCGGTGGACGGCAAGCTGGCGAGGCGTGAAGCTGTACAGATTGCGTCGCCGATGCTCGTCGAAGTGGCTGATAGCGCGCGAGAGGAACGCAAGGCCGGCTAGTCGACTACCGAGCGACTAATGAACGATTAATGAACGACCAATTAGCGCTTAACGAGCGCCTGCCGGCGGCTAAAGTCATGAACGGGCCAATGCGCCGCCAACAGGGTTCACAAGCGGCCCGCGCGCCGCGTCAAATCGCTCCCGGCAGCGACTGGCGTTGCGTGGACGTGTCGTGACCGAGCACGTCGCCGCGTGGCAGCCGCGAATCGCGCAGAGCCCGCATTTGCCGTGCTCCGGCGAGATGTTCCAGCGCGCCGCGGTCGAGCGTGGCGAGCATGTCGCGTTCGGTGACCAGCTGGCGCAAGGCCAGCACGATCAAGCCGACGGTCAACAGCAGATCGCCTGCAAACACCACCGCGTACAGCGCCGAGGTGGTGCGAGGATTGCCGTAGAACAGTGTCATATTGGCCCGGTCCAGCAGGACCAGCAGGAGCGGCACGATGACATTGAGCATCGCGATGATGCTGCCCACGACCACCAGCACACGTGCCGGCCCGAGATGCGGACGGCGCCGGCGGCACACTTCATACAGCGTCGCCGCGCGGCACGGCAGAAAAAACAGCGCCAGCAGCAAGGCGCGGGCGCCCAGCGGCGCGTTCAATGCCAGCATGCTCCCATGCAGCACGGCAAACACGGCCGTGACGGCAAGGCCGGTGCGCCACCGCGGCGCGGCGCCGAACAGATCGCGCGTGCCCGACCAGATCAGAATGCGGCTTAGCAACGCCAGCGTCGCGGTGGCCAGCATCAGCAGGTCGTTGGGCCAGATCTTATGCAACGCGAACGATGCCGTGGCGGTGGCAAGCAGATAAAAGCCGATGGCCCAGAAGCGGAAGGCGCCGACCTGCGCGAACATGCGCGAAAGCGCCGTCGTGATCAGGGCGCTGCACAGAAACAGAATCAGCCATACCGTTTGGAACGTCGCTACGTCAATTTTCATGAAATCTCCGGCCGCCAATCTGTCTGTTCCTGCTTATCGGTAAAACGGGGTCGCGCAGCGGGCAGGGCACGGCGGCGCACACCTTCGCGGCGCGCCCCTGGGCGTTTCGAGCGGGTCAGGATGCTCATGCCGCCATCATCCTCTCACGGAGCAGTTCACTGAAATCGTCGGCGCTAAGCGGCTTGCCTAGCAGGAAGCCTTGCATCTCGTCGCACATCATGGACTTGAGCTTGTCGAGTTGCGATTCGGTCTCGACGCCTTCCGCCACGACGTCCATCTCCAGCGAGTGCGCGAGCGCAATGATCGCGGAGACGATCGCGCTGCCTTCCGGTCCGTGCTCGTCGAGGCCGTTGGTGAAGAAGCGGTCGATTTTCAGTTGCTTGACGCGAAAGCGCTGCAGGTAAGCGAGGCTGGAATAGCCGGTGCCGAAATCGTCGATGGCGATTTCAAAGCCGCTTGCCTGAAACTCGCGGATCATTTCGATGGTTTTAGGCGCGTCCTGCATCGCGACGGATTCGGTGATTTCGAACATGATCTGTCCGCATTGCACGCCTTCCTCCTTGACGATCTCGAGCATCGTCGGGACGAGGTTCGGTTGCGACAACTGGCGCGGCGACAGATTGATCGCCACTTTCATCGACGGCAGGCCTTGCGCGACCCAGCGGCGAATCTGCCGGCAGGTTTCACGCATGACCCAGTAGCCGATCTGTACGATCTGGCCCGAGCGCTCGGCAATCGGCACGAACTCGAGCGGCGCCAGCACGCCGAGCTGCGGATGATTCAGGCGGATCAGCGCTTCGGCGCCCGCCAGCGAGTCGCCGCTGCCATGGAACTTCGGCTGGAAGTGCAGCGAGAAATGTCCGGCGGTGAGCGCTTCATGCAGCGCACTCTGAATTTGCAGCGTACGCGTCGCGGCTTCGTTCATGCTTTGCTCGAAGAAGCGATAGGTGCTGCGGCCCGCGCGCTTGGCTTCGTACATGGCCGCGTCGGCATGTTTGAGGAGCGTGTCGACGCTGTCGCCGTCGTGCGGATAGAGCGCGATGCCGATGCTCGGCATCACCTGCAGCGGCTGCGAGTCGGTCCAGATGCCACGGCGCATCCGGTCGAGCACGCCTTCGGCGATCGTGCCGGCATCTTCGCGTGAATCCAGGTTTTCGGACAGCACGACGAACTCGTCGCCGCCCAGACGCGCGACGGTGTCGCTCGCACGCACGCACAGCAGAAGACGCTGGGCGAACGCGGACAGCACTTCGTCGCCGGCCGAGTGGCCGAGCGAATCGTTAATGGTCTTGAAGCCGTCGAGATCCATGAACAGGATGGCGAACAGCGAACGCTGCCGGCGCGCAACATGGATCGCGTGTTGGATGCGGTCGGTGAGCGTGCTGCGGTTGGGCAGGCCGGTCAGCGTGTCGAGCGTGGCGAGCCGCACGATCTGACCGTTCAGTTTCGATACCGACCCGATCAGGAAGCTGGTGCGCGCATCGAAACGCGACAACATCAGCGTCACGATCAGAATTGCAAATGTGAACAGGATCACCGAGGTCGCCAGCCATTCCGCGTTCACGCCCTTAGCCGCGCCGCACACGGCGCCGGGCAGAAACTCGGCGGCCGCCATGCCGGTGTAATGCATGCCGCTGATTGCCACGCCCATCACCAGCGCGGCGCCGAAACGTTTGCGCACGACGTGGCGTTCGTCGTCGTTACTGAGTGCGCGCGCCATCCATAGCGCGGCGGTCGAGGCGCCGATCGCGATCACCAGCGAAGCGGCGAACCAGGCCGGGCGGTAATGGATGCCCGGCGCCATCTGCATGGCGGCCATGCCGGTGTAGTGCATGCCGGCAATGCCGAAGCCCATCAGCACGCCGCCGGCTACGAGCCGAAGCGGAGTAAGCCGTGCCTGGGTCGTCACGACCAATGCCAGATACGAGACGCCGATCGCGAGGCCGAGCGAAAAAGCGGTCGTCGCGAAGTCGTAGCCAAGCGGGATCGGCAGCGAAAAGGCGAGCATCGCGATGAAGTGCATCGACCAGATCCCGACACCGAGCGCCGCTGCGCCGCCCAGACGCCACGCGCGACGCAGACGTACCGATGCCAGCATGAAGATGCGGCCTGTCAAATCGAGCGCCGTATAGGACGCTAGCGCCGCGACGAGGAACGAGATTGCAACCAGCCAAAAATTGTATGAGCTCTGCATGTTAAGTCCAACCGCGAAAGGGAAGCGGCTGAACCTGTTATCGACAGTTCGCGGCGTTTATTTAATTAATTTTCAATATGTTAGCGATAGGGCTCGATCACGCCTGGTCTGGCTGCGGCCTGGCGGTAATTGGACCGTTCTTCAAGCCAGGGTGAACCCCTCGTCGAGCCAGCCCGTGACGCCGCCGATCATCAATTTGACGGGCCGTCCCAGTTGCGCGAGACGCAGCGCGCCGCGTGCGGCGCCGTTGCAATGTGGACCCGCGCAGTAGGTGACGAAGAGCGTGTCCGGCGGGTAGGCCGCGAGCTTCGACGCCACGATTTTGCCGTGCGGCAGGTTCAGCGCGCCCGGCACGTGGCCTTGTTCGAACAGCGCCGGGCTACGCACGTCGAGCAGCACGAAGCCGGGCGTGCCGCTAGCTAATGCCGCGCTGACGTCGGCGCAATCGGTTTCGAATTGCAGCGACGCCTGGAAGTGAGCGACGGCGGCGGCGCTATCGGCAGCGGCGATAGTGGTGACAGGGTTGGTGGAGGGGGCCGCGGTGTGATCAGGCATGGCTAGGTTCCGGTAGAGAGTGAGCGTGAAGGCATCGCGAGGCGATTCAGGAGCCTTCATTGTCGCGGTACCCGAGCTGCCGGATAAGTGGCGTAATCGTCAATCTCCGGTAACATCACGCCATGCAAAATCATCTCGTTGTTGCACTGGCTTACGATCGGCTCTGTACGTTCGAATTCGGCTGCGTGACCGAACTGTTCGCGCTCGAACGTCCCGAGCTCGGCGTGGACTGGTATCGCTTTGCGGTATGTGCGAGTGAGCCTGGTCCGATTCGCGCCGCCGGCGGCATTACCGTCACCGCGCCTTACACGCTCAAGCTGCTGGATCGCGCCAACACGATTGTGGTTCCCGGCTGGCGCGATGCCGGCGAACTGCCGCCCGAGCCGCTGCTAAAGAAAATTCGCGCCGCTCACGAGCGCGGCGCACGCCTTTGTTCGATTTGCTCCGGCGTATTCGTGCTGGCCGCCGCGGGCGTGCTCGACGGTAAGACCGTGACGACCCATTGGCGCTACGCCGACACCTTGCAGCAGCGTTATCCGCAACTGCGTGTGCAGCCGGACGCGTTATATGTTGACGACGGACAGATCATCACCTCGGCGGGATCGGCGGCAGGGCTCGACATGCTGCTGCATCTGGTGCGGCGCGACCACGGCAGCGCGGTCGCCAACCGGGTCGCGCAGCGGCTCGTGGTGCCGCCGCATCGCGAGGGCGGTCAGGCGCAGTTCGTGCCGCGGCCGATGCCGCAGGATGAAGGCGGCCGCCTCGCGAAACTGATGGACTGGGTGCGCCGTCATCCGGCTTTGCCGCACACCTTGCAGTCGCTGGCCGAACGGGCGGCGATGAGTCCGCGCACGCTGCAGCGGCAGTTTCACGACGCCACCGGCATGGCGCCCTACGAATGGCTGGTGCGTGAACGCGTGGCGATCGCGCGGGAACTGCTTGAGGCATCCACGCCGTTGCCCATGACGCGCGTTGCGGAACTCGCGGGCTTCGGCTCTGAGGAATCACTGCGACGGCACTTTCGCCGTATCGCATTGACGAGCCCAGGCGCGTATCGTAAGAAATTCGGCGTGCAAGCCGAGGCATAGGGCGGCTTGCAAACGGGCCGGTAGACGTAGGTCACGTCCGTGTTGCCGTTCTCGTGTGCGCGTGCCGTTTCAAACACGCGCTTGCCGATGTGAAAAATCATCCAGGGTGCATGCATGGCAAGCACTTCGATGCGCGCCGCATGAGATATCGAATGCGCGTCATGCCGGCCTCCGCGCGAGATCGAACGTCACGAAGCGCCATAAGCCGGGCGTTACGACTGGTTCGCGTGATTGAGCACCCGCACCGGCCGCGTGCGAGGGTTCGCGCAATCGCCGGTTTTCTGTCAGCATCACGGCCAGCGTCCGTGGCAACCCACCTCCAGCGTGTGGCGCATACGGCTGCTTGAAGTGCGTCTTTGAAACGCGTCGTCGCCACCGTCCTCTCCTGCTCATGAACGTCAAAATCACCGTCGCTGCTGCTGCCGTCGTCGTCACTGCTGCCGTTGCTGTGCTTACGCCCGCGCTCGCCGCGGCGCAAACGCAAGCCACCGCGTCACGCGCCGAACTCTATCGGCGCAACCTGCTGGCGGGCAAAGACGTGCCGTGCCGTACGAACGCGTCATGCGCGGCGTTGGGCGTGGCCGCGCTCGAAGCCGGGCACGTCAAGGAGGCGCGAACGCTGGTCGAGATGGAAGCCGCGCTCGCCGAAGCCACCGCCCTGCAGGCCGACGAGGAGAACTCGCCGAAAGCCACCAGTTCGGCGCGGGCCCGCGTGGCGATGGCGCTGGTCCATCAGGGCGACGTGCAATTGAAGCTAGGTGCGCTGCCCGATGCCCGCGCCTACTACCGGACCGCGGTGAGTCGTGGCGGCGCGTACCCTGACGATGCGCTGCTCGGTCGCGCCGTCGCGGCCGCGCGTCAGCGCCTCGAGTCGATCGCCGGCAAAGCCGTGGTGAACGGGGTGCCGCCAAACGGCGCGCACTTCGTCAGCTATATGTTTTTCGGCGCGTGGAACAGTATCGAGATCAAGCCGGTGAAAGGGCGGCACGGCATCTACCGGATCGACGGCGACTTCATGTATCCCACGGTGGGCGCCGACGGTCAGCCCAGCGCGAACCTGGGCAACCTGTCGGCCTACGTGCGGTTTTACGACGGTGTGGCGCGCGTGCCCGTGACCGATGGCGGCGGCGATGCGCCGCTCGACGCCACTGCGAGAATCACCAACCTCGCGGCTTATGACAAACCCGCTAACAAAGCGGCGGACAAATGCCTGATCGAGTTCAGGCTTTCCGCACCGGAGACGCTCGACGTAGAGACGCATGGCTCGCCGATGGAATGCGGTTTCGGCTTCAATGTCAGTGCGAACGGACGTTACTATCTGATGACAGGCTCCTGACGGTTCGCATGCTGCCGGCGGCCAGGCGCGAGTGCGGCGTTGCGCGCCGGCTTCCCCATCCGCACCGCGTCTCTTATGATGCAATGGCTGTACCCGTTTAACCGCTGTCCACAGCGTTCCCGCCAACGAAGCCCTGATAAGAATAACGCTCGTCCATGCAAACCCTCTTCGACTATCCCGCACTCGTGTTCATCATTTCGTTCGTCGCGATGTGGTTGTCGGCGCGCGTCGGCGCGTCGGTGCTACGCAGATTCAGAAAGATCGACGAAGATGCACGCGATGACTTCAGCGTGATTCAGGCCGCCACGCTAACCTTGCTCGCGCTGATTATCGGTTTCACTTTTTCGATGGCGGTAGGCCGCTACGATCAACGCAAAAACTACGAGGAAGAAGAGGCGAACGCAATCGGCACTGAATACGTTCGTGCCGATCTTTTGCCCGCCGCCGAAGCGGCTACCGTGCGAGGCTTGCTGAAGACTTATCTGGACCAGCGGGTGCTGTTCTACACTACCCGCGACGCCGACGAACTCGCCCAGGTCAACGCCGATACGTCACGCCTGCAAAACGCAATGTGGTCCGCGGTGAAGAACGCCGCCATGGCGCAGCCCACGCCGGTGGCGGCGCTAGCTGTCTCCGGCATGAACGACGTGCTCAACACGCAGGGTTATACGCAGGCGGCGTGGTGGAACCGCATTCCCGTCGCGGCGTGGACACTGATGGTGCTGATCGGCGTGTGCGCCAACGTACTGGTCGGCTATGGCGCGCGCGGTCTGAAAGCGGGCGCCGGCTTGTTGCTGATCGTGCCGCTGATCGTATCGCTGTCGTTCATGCTGGTCGCCGATATCGACAGTCCGCGCGGTGGCGTGATTCGCGTGAAGCCGCTCAATCTCCATGCGCTCGTGGACTCGATCCGCTCGAATTGAGTCCATACTGCCCCCCGTTGGACTCACCGCGCGCCGTATGAAAGGAAACCCCATGTCCGATATCGCACATACCATCGCCAGCTTCAATACCGGCCGCGATCCTGAACGGCTCGCGATGAAGTACAAGCTCATGCGCAGCTCGCCATTCGTGTTTCTGCGTGGCACCTGTCATCTGTTCTATGAGCGCCTGCCGCGCGACAAAGTGCTCGACGATGCGCCGCCGGTGTGGATTTGCGGCGATATGCATCTGGAAAATTTCGGCAGCTACAAGGGTGATAGCCGGCTTGTCTATTTCGACAACAACGATTTCGATGAAGCCTGCCTCGCGCCGGCCCTTTACGAACTGGTACGGCTTCTCACGAGCGTGCTGGTCGGTGCAAGCGACCTCAAACTGAGCCGTGCTCAGGCACTCGCGCTCTGCCACACCGCGGTCGATGCGTACGGCGGCGCGCTCGCCTTCGGCAAAGCGCGCTGGATCGAAGCGGAGACTTCCGTCGGCATGGTGCGCGATCTGTTCGACGCGCTGGAGAGTCGCACGCGCGCCCAGCATCTCGACCGGCGCACCACGCTCAAGGGCAAGACGCGCGTGCTGAAGGTGGACGGCAGAAAAGCCCTGCCGATCAGCGACGAGGCGCGGGCCACCGTTACCGCGTTCATGCATCAGTTCGCCGCCAGCCAACCCAATCCGGACTTCTATCGCGTTATCGACGTGGCCCGGCGGATTGCCGGCACCGGGAGCCTGGGGGTAGATCGCTATGCGATTCTGGTCGAAGGCAAAGGCTCGCCGGACGGCAACTATCTGCTCGATCTGAAAGAGGCGCTGCCGTCTTCGGTGACGCCGCATGTGCGCACACCGCAGCCGAAGTGGCACAGCGAGGCGCAGCGCGTGGTTGAAATTCAGCGGCGCAATCAGGCTGTTTCGCAGGCGTTCCTGCACGCAGTCGATTTCAACCAGCGTTCGTATGTGCTGCGCAGCTTGCAACCTTCGGAAGACCGGGTGGCGTTGAGCGCCTGGGACGACAAGCTGCCGCGGCTCGAAGCAGTGATCAATAGCATGGCCGAGTTGAGCGCATGGGGGCAACTGCGTAGCGGCGGCCGGCAGAAGTCGGCGATTGCGGACGAATTGATTGCGTTCGGCAATCGTAAGGACTGGCAATTGCCATTGATCGAACTCGCGACGCAATGCGAGGCTCAAGTGAACGCCGACTGGAAAGCGTATTGCGAGGCTTATGATGGCGGCGCGTTTAATCTGCCGGTGCAGAAGTCTTAATGGCGCGTCACCCTGGGCACTTGGCGCCGTGCCCAGGGCTTTGCATCGATCTTTACGGCTGCCAGCGCATCTTGTCTTTTTACCTCTAGCGTCGACGGTGTGCAGATCGGATACTCGGCTTATCGACAGTGTGCGGATGTAATTCGCATTGGTTCGATTTGCCTGCCACGGTAATAAGGTCACAGAGGCTACATATGCAACGACTGCTAACTCCCCGGGAACATCGATTGATTGAATTTCTTATTTTCGGTCAATGCTCCCTTGTACGAGGCGGACGCACCTCGCTGGATGAATCAGATTCAAAACTGTATGGTTTGTGAAGTCAACGTTCCCTATTGCCTCTCGATCAGCCACGGCGAGGAAACCTACGAAGGATGGGAAAACTCCCGAACGCTTGCGCGTGAACTGATATCCATTGACGAAGGTGTACCGGTGCTTATCTACGCGATAGCCGATAGAACGCCGGCAGGCTTCGTGCTCGACTCCTTCAATATCGACAGACTCGATGGAGAGCCTCTTGTCGCCTATCCCGAGCCAGGTGACGGCCTCATGATCATGGAAGCGGGGAAACGCATAGGAGGGGCAGATTTGCGACACGTGTTCAAGGAGTCGGACCTATTGCCGCGCTTTAAGCTCCCGAAAGACCGCCTCGATAGAGAAGCTGGCTAACTATCCTGAGGCAGGTGACGGGGTAATGATTGGCGAGCGAAACAGGAGGTTCGGCTATTCACCTGACGGCCAGGTCGTTTCGCGGACCGGCACGGTTGCCAGGAACGGCAGTCCCTCGATCTGAACGACGCAACACGATACGAGTGGGCTCGATTCGCCCAAGATGAGGAAGGAACAAATGTCAAGACCACTCTCGGCGAAGGAGCATGCGCTGCTCAAGTTTCTGATCGAGGCAAATGAGCCGCTGTATGGTGACCGAACTAATCAATGGAAGACACAGGTTGAAACGTGTCTGGTACGCGAGATCGATTCTCCTTATTTCCTCGCGGTGGTTCACGAAGAAAACATCGAAAGAGCAGGACGCGACTCAATCACACTCGGCTACGAATTGGTGGGCGTCGATCACGGTGTGCCGGTTCTAATCTATGCGGTGGCAATGAAAACCCCCTCAGACTATTTCATTGATATCTTTAATGTGGACCGGTTAGATGGAGAACCGCTGGTTAATTACCCTGAAGCGGGCGACGGGTTAATGATTGTCGAGCGAAACAAGCGGATCGGCGGGGCAGATTTGCGCCATCTATATGGCAAGTCGGGTTCGTAACTTACCACTGCCATGTGGACTGTCAGCTTGACAGCTGACAATCGCCGCACAATTCACTTCAATCGTTCGGCAGCGCCAACAGCCTGTTGAATTCAGATTCACGCGACAACGCCAATGCGCGGCGCATGACAGCGCCGCGCATGCCAGCACTCCCTCCAGACAAACCCTGATTGCTGCGGGGAATTCGCCACTGCTATCGTTCGCTGGTCGTTGTGGAAGCGCTTCCACTTTTGCTTCCAGACTGTTTCCAATCAGCTCTTAAGCGGCTTCCAGCCGGCTTCCGTATCAAGTTTTGCCGTACCCGGTTCAATGACCTCAGCGCAGGAGAGAATCCGTGGCAAACGACGCATCCGCTGCATTCGACACCCTATCCCCAGCAGTTTTCAAGGGCTCGCTCGCCGAGCCCTTTACCCCGCCCGCGGACTCCTCGCTGTGGCGCAAGAACTTCCTGCTGGGCGCCGCCACGGCTTCGTATCAGATCGAAGGCGCGGTGGATGAAGACGGTCGCCTGCCGTCGATCTGGGACACCTTCTCGGCGACACCCGGCAAGGTGCTGGCCGGCGACACCGGCGCGGTGGCCTGCGATCACTATCACCGGTGGGAAGCGGACATCGACATGCTGGCCTCGCTCGGGCTCGAGGGCTACCGGCTCTCGATTGCATGGCCACGCGTGATGGACGCGGCAGGCAGGGCGAATCGCAAAGGGCTCGACTTCTACAAGCGCCTTCTGAACCGCCTGAAAGAGAAGGGCATCACAAGCTTCGTGACGCTCTATCACTGGGACCTGCCGCAGCATCTGGAGGATCGCGGCGGCTGGCTCAATCGCGACACCGCGTATCGCTTCGCCGACTACGCCGATCTGATGAGCCGCGAACTGGCCGGCACGGTCGACGCATGGGCGACGCTCAATGAACCGTGGTGTTCGGCATATCTCGGCTACGGCAACGGCCACCACGCGCCGGGCCTCGCCAACGACCGTTTCGCGACGCAGGCGATGCATCATCTGCTGCTCGCGCACGGCCTCGCGATTCCGGTATTGCGCGGCAACGATCCGGCTTCGCAGAAAGGTATCGTCGCCAACATCGGCCGTGGCACGGCCAATAGCGACAGCGCCGCGGATCAACGCGCGGCACATCTGTTCGAAGTCCAGCACAATGCGTGGATTCTCGATCCGCTGCTCAAGGGTGAGTATCCGCAGGATCTGTTCGAATTGTGGCCGGGCACCGAACCGCTGGTACTCGACGGCGATATGCGGACCATTGCCGCGCCGCTCGACTTCCTCGGTATCAACTATTACTTCCGTACCAATGTTGCGAGCGATGGCGCGCATGGATTTCGCGACGTGCCGCTCGAAGGCGTCGAACGCACGCAGATGGGTTGGGAGGTGTATCCCGATGGCTTGCGCGATCTGCTGACCGGTTTCAAGAAAACGTATCGCAACCTGCCGCCGATCTACATCACCGAAAACGGCATGGCCTCGGACGACAAGGTGATCGACGGCCACGTCGACGATGCGCAGCGCATCTCGTTCCTCAAGCGCCATCTTGCGGCGGTCGATCAGGCGATCAAGGCCGGCGTGGATGTTCGCGGCTATTTTCTGTGGTCGCTGATGGATAACTTCGAGTGGGCGTTTGGCTACGAGCGTCGCTTTGGTGTCGTCCATGTCGATTACAGTACGCAGAAGCGCACGGTCAAACGCAGTGCGGAGTTGGTGGCGAAATTCTTGAAGGAGCGTAAGGCGAGGGTCTAACGGCAGGTGGGGCTGTATGTCGACAGCTTTGCATGGGATCAGAGTAAGCGCTAAAGCGCTAACTCTGATCGACAGCTTTGCATGGGATCAGAGTAAGCGCTGAAGCGCTAACTCTGATCGACAGCTTTGCATGGGACCAGAGTAAGCGCTAAAGCGCTAACTCTGATCGACAGCTTTGCATGGGATCAGAATAAGCGCTAAAGCGCTAACTCTGATCGACACAGGAGACGGAATGAACAGCAGAAAAATGATCGCGGCGAGTGTAGTTGCGGCACTGTCGTTATATGGCGTCGTCGCGCAAGCGGAACCGTTGAAGGCCAACGTGATCCACTGGTGGACCTCGGGCGGCGAGTCCGCCGCGATCCGCCAGTTCGCCGATGCGTATAACAAGGCCGGCGGCCAGTGGATCGACAACGCCGTCGCCGGCGCCGATCAGGCACGCTCCACCGCGATCAATCGGATCGTCGGCGGCGATCCGCCCACCGCCGCGCAGTTCAATACGTCCAAACAGTTTCACGACCTGATCGACCAGGGCCTCCTGAACAATGTCGACGAGGTTGCCGCGAAAGAGAACTGGAATAACGTCTTCCCGCAGTCGATCATCGACAGCATCAAGGTGAAAGGTCATTACTACGCCGCGCCGGTCGATATTCATATGCCGGCCTGGTTCTTCTACTCGAAACCCGTGTTCCAGAAGGCCGGCATTGCCGCCGAGCCGAAGAACTACGACGAATTCCTCGCCGATCTCGGCAAGCTCAAAGCCGCGGGCGTGATCCCGCTCGCGCTCGGCGGTCAGCCGTGGCAGGAAAAGATCACGTTCGATGCGGTATTCGCCGACGTCGGCGGCCCCGATCTTTATCTGAAGGTGTATCGCGATCGCGACCAGAACGCGGTCAGGTCGGACGCGTTCAAGAAGGTGCTCGCATCGTTCAAGCGCTTGCATGACTTCGTCGATCCGGGCTCGCCTGGCCGCAACTGGAACGATGCCACCGCGCTGGTGATTTCCGGCAAGGCCGGGGTGCAGATCATGGGCGACTGGGCCAAGGGTGAGTTCTCGGCAGCCAACCAGGTGGCCGGCAAGGACTTCGGCTGCTTCCCGGGTTTCGGTCCGCATTCGCCGTATCTGGTCGCGGGCGATGTATTCGTGTTCCCGAAAACCGACAACGCCAACGCGATCAAGGCGCAGAATCTGCTTGCCACGGTGATGACCTCGCCGGCCGCGCAGGTCGCATTCAGCGCGAAGAAAGGTTCGATTCCGATTCGTCCCGACGTGGACGCGAGCAGTCTCGACATCTGCGCGAAGGAGGGTATTGCGATCATGAAGGACAAGTCGCGTCAGTTGCCGAATCCGGAAATGCTGCTCTCGCCTGACACACAGGGCGCGTTAATCGACGTCATCACGAACTTCTGGAACAAGAACCAGTCGGTCGACGACGCGCAGAAGGCGTTTGCCAGTGCGTTGAAGAGCTAGGCGCCCGCCATGCACGCGCTCAAGCTGCAGGCCGCTGACTCGAGGCATCGCAAAGGGCCGCTGAAAAAACCGCTTAAAAAGAGTTTGCCTATAGCGGTATGGGTGGCATTGCTGCCGATGGTCCTGACCGTCGTGTTCGCGTATCTCGGCACGATGGTCTGGACCGCGCGCGTGTCGCTGAGCAACTCGCGCACGTTTCCTTCCGGCGATTTCGCGGGCTTCACGCAATACGTGCGGCTGTTCAACAACGACCGTTGGTTGCTGTCGCTGCAAAATATCGTGATCTATGGTGCGTGCTTCATTGTTGCGTGCATGGTGATCGGTTTGTTGCTGGCGATCTTCATCGATCAGCGAGTGGCGGCTGAAGGCGTGCTGCGCACGGTGTTTCTCTATCCGTATGCCATGTCGTTTGTCGCCACCGGTCTGGTCTGGCAGTGGATCCTGAATCCCGAACTGGGCGCGCAGGCGGTGTTGCACAAGCTCGGTTTCGTGCATGCGCGCTTCGACTGGATCGTCGATCAGGACTGGGTGATCTACACCATCGTCATCGCGACGGTATGGCAGGCATCCGGCCTCGTGATGGCGCTGCTGCTGGCGGGCTTGCGCGGTATCGACGACGAACTGTGGAAAGCCGCCCGTATCGACGGAATTCCGCGTTGGCGTGTGTATGCGAGCATTGTCGTGCCGATGCTCGGGCCTTCCATGTCCACGGCCTTCGTGCTGCTCTTCGTGATGGTCGTCAAGCTCTACGACGCGGTGGTCGCAATGACGCAAGGCGGCCCCGGCACGGCGAGCGAAGTGCCCGCAAAGTTCATCATGGACTACCTGTTCGGCCGCGCGAATATCGGTTTGGCGTCGGCCGCGTCGATCGTGTTGCTCGCAACGGTGCTGGCGATCCTCGCGCCGTTCTTCTATGCCCGCAGCCGCGCTGCGTTGCGCAAGGAGGTGTGATGAACACGCTGAGTCCAACCCTGAAAGGCGGCACGCCGAGCCATAGCCGCCGGCGCCGCCGGACTTTTACACCCGCGCGTTTCGGCGTCTACGCGTTTTTGCTCACGGCAGCGTTGTTTTTCCTGCTGCCGCTGTATGTGATGCTCGTCACGTCGGTCAAACCGATGAGCGAGATTCGCCTCGGCAATCTGCTCGCGTTCCCCACGCATTTCACGCTCGACGCATGGCGCGCCGCGTGGCAATCGGCCTGTACCGGGCTCGATTGCAACGGCATTCAGGTCGGTTTCTGGAATTCAGTGCGTATCGTCGTGCCGAGCACGGTGTTATCGATCGCGGCCGGTGCGGTCAACGGCTACGCGCTGTCGTTCTGGCGGCCGCGCGGGGCCGGCGTGCTGTTCGGCGTGCTGCTGATGGGCGCCTTCATTCCTGTGCAGGTGATGGTCTATCCGCTCGTGCGCGTGCTGGCGAGCGTGCATCTGTTCAGTTCGCTGCCGGGCATCGTGGTGATACACACCATCTTCGGCATGCCGGTGATGACGCTGCTGTTTCGCAACTACTACGCGTCGATTCCGCAGGAGCTGTTCAAGGCGGCGCGCATCGACGGCGGCGGTTTCTGGCGTATCTTTTTGCAGCTGATGCTGCCGATGTCCACGCCGATCATCGTCGTGGCGGTCATCATGCAGGTGACGGGCATCTGGAACGACTTTATTCTCGGGCTGGTGTTCGCCGGCACAAAAAATCTGCCGATGACGGTGCAATTGAACAACATCATCAACACGACTACCGGCGAACGGCTCTACAACGTCAATATGGCGGCGACCATTCTGACCTCCATGGTGCCGCTAGCGGTCTACTTCATTTCGGGCCGCTGGTTTGTGCGCGGCATTGCGTCCGGCGCCGTCAAGGGATAGGGGACAGGGCGGTAAGGTATGACGAAGCTGGCCAGTTTTGAAACGTGGAGGCACATGCAGTGGCAAATGCGATGACACACCCGGCAGCAGGCGCGGCAGATGTGGCAGGTGCGGCCGGCCTCGGCGACGTGGCGGATGCGGCGGGGCTGGCGAATCCGGCCAATGTATCGGTGCGCAACCTGAAGATTCAGCTCGGCGCGAATACGGTGATCGAAAATCTCGATCTCGACGTGCGCGCGGGCGAGTTCGTGGTGCTGCTCGGACCCTCGGGCTGTGGCAAATCCACCTTGCTGCACAGCATTGCGGGTCTGATCGATGTGACCGGCGGCAGCATCGAAATTGCCGGCGAAGACATGACTTGGGCCGACCCGAAAGATCGCCGCATCGCGCTGGTATTTCAGTCGTATGCGTTGTATCCGACCATGAGTGTCGAGCGCAATCTGTCGTTCGCGTTGCGCATCAACGGCACGCCGAAGGCGGAAATCGAACGGCGCGTCACGCGGGCCTCCGAGATGCTGCAACTCGGCCCGCTGCTCAAGCGCAAGCCGGCCCAGCTCTCTGGCGGGCAACGGCAGCGCGTCGCGATTGGCCGGGCGATCGTACGCGAGGCCGACGTGTTCCTGTTCGACGAACCGCTGTCGAATCTCGACGCCAAGCTGCGCACTGAATTGCGGCGCGAGCTCAAGCAACTGCACCAGCGTCTGGGCGCGACGATGATCTACGTGACTCACGACCAGGTGGAAGCCATGACGCTCGCCACACGCATGGCCGTGATGCGCGGCGGCGTGATCCAGCAGTTCGGCACGCCCGGGGAAGTCTATGCGCGGCCGGACAATCTGTTTGTCGCGACGTTTCTGGGCTCGCCCGCGATGAATCTGCTCAAGGGCACACTCGAGGTGCGCGATGGGTCGCTGCACTTTTGCAGCGCGAACTTGCGGTTCGATGTGTCGGCCTATCCTTTCAAAAACCTGCCGGCGGATCGTCTGCCTTGTGTGCTCGGCGTGCGGGCAGAAGACGTGCTGGTGAGCGAACGCGTGGATTCGGGCACGGCAATGAGCGAGCGCGCGAACATTTCACTGATTGAGCCGATGGGCAACCACCGCGTCGTCTGGCTCGATTATCATGGCGTGCAGATCGCGTCGATCGATCAGACCAAGACGCCGTTGGCGATAGGAGATGCCGCGGCGTTCTCGTTCGACGGCGCGCATATTTCGCTGTTCGACGAGGAGGGCGGCGCGCGTCTCTAGTGACCGGACGCGGCGTCGTTGAATACAACAGGCTTGACGGAGAACCGCGTGGCAACACTCAAGGATGTCGCGGCACTGGCCGGCGTGGGGATGTCGACTGCGTCACGCGCCATTTCCGGTAAGGGACCCATTTCAGCCGACGCGGCCGCCCGTGTAAAGGCCGCGATCGAAGCACTGAATTTCCGGCCATCGTCGATCGGCCGCGCCATGGCGACGCAATCGCTCGGCATCATCGGCATTTTTGTGCCGACTTTCTTCGGCTCCTACTACGGCACGATACTCAAGCAAACGGACACTGAACTGCGCGCGGTGCGCCGTCACGTGGTGGTGGCGACCGGCTGTGGGGAAGTGTCGCCGCGTGAGCAGGCGATCGAGGCGGTGCGCTTTCTGATCGGCCGCGATTGCGACGGCGTGGTGGTGATCAGCCACGATCTGCACGACGACGATCTGGACATGCTGCATCGCATGCACCCGAAAATGGTGTTTCTGAATCGCGCGTTCGATCATTTGCCGGAGGCGTCATTCTGCGCGGATCATCGGCGTGGCGGTGAACTGGCGGCACGCACGCTGCTCGATCATGGGCACCGGCACATCGCGGTGATATCCGGGCCGTCCAGCGCCTCGGACAACCAGACCCGGCTCGAAGGCTTCTTCGCCGAACTGTCGCGCGAAGGCATCGCTCGCGAGGACGTCACGCTGATCGAATCGGACTTTTCGCCAGAAGGCGGCTATGCGGCCGCGCAGAAACTGCTCGATTCGAAGCGGCGCTTCACGGGGCTATTCTGCGCGAACGACACGATGGCGGTCAGCGTGCTGGCGCGCTTTCATCAGGCGGGCATTGCCGTACCGGACGACGTTTCCGTGATCGGCTACGACGATGACTATTCGGCCGCTTATGCCGCGCCGGGACTGACCTCGGTGCATATCCCGACGGCGGAGCTGACGCAGAATGCCGTGCGCTGGCTGGTCAATCAGTGCTACGGCACTTCGTGGGAGATTACTCGCGAGTTTCCGGTGAGCGTGACGATGCGGGAATCGGTGGGGCAGGTTCCGGGTACGCTGGCGCGAGGTACGGGGTCCGCTTACGTTCCGCTACGCAGCGACTGTTCGTAGCGCAGGCGCGCTTCTTCATCGAGCCGGGTGTCTTCGAGTTCCTGTAGCACGCCTTCGAGATCGATCGGCGTGGTGTCCTGTTCGACACGGCCGGTCAATCGGGCGTCCACGTGCAGAGCGCCTGCTTCGTACAGCGACCAGATTTCCTTGCCGTAGCTTGTGTCGAGCAAGGCGGGCGCGAAACGGCCGAAGTACGTGGCGAGGTTGTTCACGTCGCGCTCCAGCATGGCCGGCGCTTCCAGATTGCCGGCGGCATCCACGGCTTGCGGCAGATCGATGATCACGGGGCCGTCCGCCGCGAGCAGGATGTTGTACTCGGACAGATCGCCGTGAATCATGCCGGCGCACAGCATGCGCACCACCTGGTTGAGCAGCAGCGCGTGCAGTTCGAGCGCGCGTGCTTCGGTCATCTCGACATCGTTCAGACGCGGCGCGACGTCGCCGTCCGCATCGGTCACCAATTCCATCAGCAACACGCCGTCGGTGCAGATG
Source organism: Paraburkholderia sp. BGA-UO-ETr-F12 (assembly GCF_059567945.1). Taxonomy (NCBI): domain Bacteria; kingdom Pseudomonadati; phylum Pseudomonadota; class Betaproteobacteria; order Burkholderiales; family Burkholderiaceae; genus Paraburkholderia; species Paraburkholderia sp. BGA-UO-ETr-F12. The sequence continues at coordinate 58,714 of NZ_JCAQOZ010000044.1, forward strand.
AACGGCTGCGGCACGCGCACGCCCGCGTTGGCAAGCTGGAACAGCGCGTCGACTTCAGCGTTCTGCCATGCCTGCTCCTGCACTTCGCGGCCATAGCGGCTGCCTTTCTCCATGGCGCGCTGCTGGCGGCTGTTCTTGACCTTGCGGCCCTGCTGATAGGACGCGGCCTGGCGGAAGCTGCGCTGTTTGGCGTCTTTATAGACCTTCGCGCAGCGCGTAGATTCGCCGCTGCGGACCACGTAGACGGTGGCCTCCTTGCCGCTCATCAACTGCGAAATGACTTCGTCGATCAGGCCTTCCTCGACCAGCGGGAGCAGACGTTTGGGTGTTTTCATGCGGCCGCCATGGAGCGGTGGGCGGCTGATCGGCCGTACGCGGCCGATTTGAGGGGGAGAGGATGCGGGATTCGGGTCATGCCGGATTATAAGGGGTATGAGGATATGTGCTCGAACGCAGGCAGTGAGGTGCCCGTTGCGACCGACTGGCCTCGCACATGTGGGTCGCCATTCGAACGCATCACACCTGAAATACAGATTCCATTCGCTGTATTTCGGGCCGGGGCAGATTCAGAGCCGCGGCTTCTTCACGCCATGTATTGACGGCGTGTCGAACGTCCACAACGATGCGACGTGCCTGCTTGTCGTCGAGCCGATAAAACTCAGCCGTTCCGATCACGGTTTCGAGATCCGGCAGGGCGCTCATGGCGTCCAGCGTGAGCGCGTGTTCCCGCTTGCCGGGATTTGGATTCATATCGAATGCCGGCGAGAGCCTCCAGCCCGACGCTTCGCGAATGAAGCCGTGATTGCGAAGATGATCGTCCCGGTTTCCCACGAGCACGTTGAAGACAATCCTTCGGAAGAGTTGGGCGAGATCTTCGTCGATGTGACCTTGCGCGCCGTTGCCGGCGAGGTACTCGGCGATGTCCAGATAGCTTGCATCCGACTCGCCATCCTGACGTTCGAGCAAGGTCATGGCGGAGGTGTACATGCGCCGGCTGCCTTGACGGCGATCGAATCGTTCGACGCAGAACGTGCCATACCGTACGCCATGCGCACCGACGTACCTGAGCTCGGACTGCGGCACCCAGATGCCGGCTTTGCTCGCCAGCCGGTGAGTGAGGTATTCCCACGCGCCGATGTCGTAACGGTCGTCTTTGGCTGGGAATTTGGCGATCCAGAGATCGTTGCCCAGGCTGGTGAAGTTGGCCTTCGGGCGAGCGCCGCCGAGCGATGTGCCGGGAGCGATCAGCATGGCGAGCCACTGCTCGTATTCGGGCAACTTTTCGACCCCCGCCTCTTCAATGCGCAAGCTGATATAGGCGAGGGTGGCAAGGTCGGTAACGGGTGGAGCGGCGTCGGCGCTGTTGTCAAGAAACCGGTCCTCTACATCCCGAAACCGCAGCGCGCCGACGCGCGTCAGATCGTGTACGCCCAGCAGAAAGTCGAGTTCCTGCAAGTTACGCATGGGTCTGTCCTCGCGATCCGCGGTAGCGGCTTCGCGGCGCTCCATCAACACGCGTCCCCAGCGATCAGGGGCCGAGTCCATGAATACGCCGAATGCGACAGACTTCGCCGGCGGGTATTGCTCATGGACCCATAACTCGAGGCGCGGGTCGAGCATGAATGCGTTGCGACCGTCGAGCCAGCTCTGCGCATAGGCAAACGCGGCAGGCAAGTCGGTACGCGCAGTCTGGCGGTACAACGTGCCGACCTGTTGCATGTCGCTCAGTTCGGCTGCGTCGAGGAATACCTTGTATGTATCTCGAGGTTTATTACTGACCATCAGACCTCTTCGGGTGAGCTTTATCCGGCGGCGCGGTTTTGATCGGCGCGGTGCTGGGTCTTTCCGTACGTGGTTTTCGCTGGCCGGGCAACTTGAGATCCTGGAGCTTGCGGCCGAGTTCGTCGTCGCGGGCGACGGCGTCCATGTCCTTGTCGAGGCCCAATACACGAAGCGCTCGCATGTAGGTCCCAAGCGCAATGTTCGGATCGCCTTTCTCGAGGCGGCTCAAGGTGTCGCGCGAAATGCCCAGCCTTTCGGCGAACAGAACCGTAGAGAGTTCACGCCGTAGCCGGGCCAGTTTTAACCGCTCGCCAAGAGCGCGCATCTGTTTCTCGACCGACGGAAAGGGGCGTTGAAAGGTACGTGGCATGTCGGATAGATTAGGCAAATATCCTATATTTGTCAAAAGTATCGGACAAGACGACTTGGATCGAAATGATAGGAGGGTTGGCGATATCAACCGAGATCGTATTTGATGTGCATGATACTTCAGGCAAAAACTTGAAATTTGACTAAAATATCGGACAAATTTAGGGCTGCGGCAGTGACCGGGTCATTCCTTCGACCCCGTTCATACTTCTTCGGCAGCCACCGTCCCCTTCAACAACGGCCCGATTGCCTGCTCGATGCAATGGACGAAATACTCCGCCGGACGGGTCAACTGCGATTCCTGCGGTGACAGCAAATACAACTGCAGCGGCGGTGGCGCGACCGGCAGGGCGAGGCGCACGAAGCTCTGTCCGAGCAAGGTTTCTTCGAGCGAATGCGTGGTCCACGCGAAGATCGCATCGGTGCTGACCGTCAGGCTGTAAAACAGCGCGTATGAGGTACAACGCGTGATGCGCCGGGGCGGCGCGAGTCCGGCGCATTCGAACATCGCGCGGATGAAGCCCGGATAGTTGTCCGTCACGTCGGTGTGAATCCACTCGGCTTCCTGCACCGCTTCGAGCGATGCCGCGCCGGCATAGGGACTCTGTGCGCGCGTCACGAATACGGTCTCGAACGAGACCATCCGCTTCACGCTGCCCAGATCGCTCACCGGCCGGGCAAAGGCGGCGAACGCAAGATCCAGCGTGCGATTGCGCAGTTGCTCGTGCAACTGGTTGAAGCCCAGCTCGCGAAACTCCAGCGTCACCATCGGCCAGCGTTTGCGAAATTCGACGAAGGCCTCGGCAAGCCCGGTCGTGCCGACAATCGGTGTGATGCCGATCACGAGGCTGCCGTCGCGCAAGCCCTTCAGATGCGCCATGTCTTCCTCGGCGCGTTCCATCTCGCGCACCACGGTGCGCGCCCGGCTCACCAGCGCCGCGCCTTCAGCCGTCGGCACGACGCCCCACGGGTTGCGCTCCAGCAGCCGCACGCCGAACTCCGTCTCCAGTTCGCGCACCGCTTTCGTGATGGCCGGTTGTGTCACGTACAGCGCCTTGGCCGCACCGTTGATGCTGCCGGTCGAGGCAATCGCAACCAGTGCTCGCAGATGATGAATTTTCATGATGCGGAATATAGCACTGCTGGTTATGCACATCAAAATTTGTGCTTTTTTGTTTTCGGGCTGGATCTTTACGCTTGGCTTCGACGGTTGCGAAACGACAACCGGCTTAATCGGAGCAAGACGAATGACGCAGGCTTTTCCCCAGCTTCTCGCCGAACTGCGCGAGAACGAGCACGAATTCATTTCGATTCGCCACGACATCCATGCGCATCCCGAACTGGGCTTCGCTGAAACGCGCACCGCGGAACTGGTCGCCCGTAAGCTCGCCGAGTGGGGCTATGACGTGACGACGGGGGTCGGCGGCACCGGCGTGGTGGGCCAGTTGCGGCGCGGCACGTCGAATCGCACGCTCGGCTTGCGCGCCGACATGGACGCGCTGCCGATCCAGGAGGCCACCGGCCTGCCGTACGCGAGCACCGTCGCGCAGACCATGCACGCGTGCGGTCACGACGGCCACACCGCGATCCTGCTGGCCGCCGCGCATCACCTTGCACGCAAAGGCGAATTCGACGGCACGCTGAACGTGATCTTCCAGCCTGCGGAAGAGGGCCTGGGCGGCGCCTCGAAGATGATCGCGGACGGCCTCTTCACGCGCTTTCCATGCGACCAGGTGTTCGCGCTGCATAACGCGCCCGGCCTGCCGGTCGGCCATTTCGCGCTGCGCCACGGCTGCATGATGGCGTCGTCCGATTCGGTGACGATCACCGTGACCGGCAAGGGCACGCACGGCGCGATGCCGCAGTTGGGCTGCGATCCGATCGTCGCGGCGGCCAATATTGTGCTGGCCTTGCAGTCGATCGTCGCGCGCAACATCGAGCCGACTCGCGCGGCCGTGGTGACGGTCGGCGCGATCCACGCCGGCAGCGCGCCCAACGTGATCCCCGAAACCGCAACGCTGAAACTTTCGGTGCGCGCGCTCGATTCGGAAACGCGCGACAAGGTCGAAGCACGGATCCGCAACATTGCCCAATTGCAGGCGCAAACCTACGGTGCCACAGCCGAAGTCGACTACCGGCAGATCTCTCGGCCGCTCGTCAATCATCGCGGCGCGGCCGACCTCGCGATCGAAACCATCGAAGCCCTTGCAGGCCCCGAGGGCTACACGCTAATGCCCGATGCGGTGATGGGCAGCGAAGACTTCTCGTGGATGACCGAAGTGGTGCCGGGCTGCTATGTGGTGCTCGGCAACGGCGTCGACTCGAAAGGCGGCTGCGCGGTCCACAACCCGGAATACGACTTCAACGACGCGGCGCTCAGCTGGGGCGCGGCCTATTTCGTCGGACTCGCGGAGCGCTGTTTGAGCGTGTCCTGAGCGTCAGATATCAATCGCATGTGAGGAGCAGGGAGACCCATGAAAAAATGCATCGCAATGAGCGTGGCAGTGCTGACGCTCGGGACCGGCACGGCGCACGCCGAGCCGTATCAGGCAACCTTGCTGGCCGCGTTGCCGGAGTTCAATGGCAGCTTGCGCGAAGGCGTGGCGCTGTACGGCTCGGTGGATATGGGCATCAACTATCAGACCGTCGGCGGCAAATCGCTGGTGCAGACTCAGAGCGGCGGCGAATGGACCTCAAAATTCGGCATCTTCGGACGGGAGGATCTGGGCGGTGGTCTGCGCGCCGAATTCAATCTGGAGAACGGTTTTCTGGCGAATAACGGCGCCATGCAGGACAGCACGTCATTCTTCAATCGCGAGGCTTGGGTAGGGTTGAACTCGTCGACTTACGGCCGGCTGCGTTTCGGCAAGCAGATCGGCACGGGGCTGCCGCTCTTCGTCGACGTGTTCGGCACGGTGGGCACCAACTCGGCTTATACGTGGCTCGGCACCGCTGTCGTGCAGACGCCGAAGGGCTTCGGCTACAACAGTGACCTCGGCGCGGGCGCAACGCAACTGGCCGCGCGGGTGAACAACGCAATCACGTACCTGTCGCCGACGTTTGCGGGCTTCAGCACGGAAGTGATGTATGCGCCGAGCAACGTGGCGGGGCAGTCGCCTGCCGCGGCGGCGCAGGGTGCGCTGTTGCAGTGGTATGACGGCAGGACTTACGTGACGGGTACCTACAACCAGGTGTGGGGCGCCACAGGCACAGGCGGCACGAGCACCGTGCGCAACGATCTGTACGGTCTCGGCGTGGTGGTCGATACCGGCAAGATCGTGCTGTCAGGCGCATTCAACCAGTATGCGCCGAGGCTAGCCAACGACGGCATCGCGCGTGTCTATACGCTCGGCACGATCTGGCCGGTCGGGCGCAATGCGTTCCGGGCTTCAGTGGTGTATCGCGATACATCCGGCGTGCACGACTCGGCAAACAATCCCGCGAAAGATTCGGCGTTCGGCGTGATGCTCGGCTACGACTACACCCTTTCCAAACGCACGGGCCTGTATGCGCGCGCCGGCTTCATCCGCAACTACGGCATTTCCACGGTACTGCTGAACAATAATCCGCTGCCGACACAAACCGGCAGCACGGCGCCGGAACTCGGGACGACGCCGGTCACCATGTCGCTCGGCATGTATCACAACTTCTAGGCGTACGGCTCCCCATGAATGCAATCCAACACACGGCAGGCGCCGTCGTGAACAACGCGGCAGCGCAGCGCGCGTCGCGCCGGACCATCTTCGCCGCGGCACTCGGCAATGGCCTCGAATTTTTCGACTTTACGGTCTACAGCTTTTTCGCCGCGCTGATCGGCAAGTTGTTTTTTCCGGCCGGTAGCGAGCTCGGTGCACTGATGATGTCGCTGGCGACGTTCGGCGTCGGCTTTGTGGTGCGCCCGCTCGGCAGCATCGTGATCGGCGCGTATGCCGACCGCGTGGGCCGCAAGCAGGCCCTCGTGCTCACTGTTTCGCTGATGGCGCTCGGCACCGGCATGATCGGCCTCGCGCCGACTTACGCGGCGATCGGTCTGGCCGCGCCCGCGATCATCGTGCTGGGCCGTTTGCTGCAAGGCTTCTCGGCGGGTGGAGAAGTGGGTGCGGCGACCACCTTGCTGATGGAGTCGGGCAGCGCGGGCCGGCGCGGTTCGCTGGTGAGCTGGCAGATGGCCTCGCAGGGCGGCGCAGCGCTGGTCGGCGCGCTGGTGGCGGCAACGCTCTCGCGCAGCCTGTCGCACGAAGCCCTGCTTGCATGGGGTTGGCGCGTGCCGTTCCTGATCGGCCTTCTGATCGGTCCGCTCGGTTTCTATCTGCGCAAGCATCTCGACGAGACCTTGCCGCCCGCGCATGCGGTGACGGCGGCGGCCCGCAAGTCCCGCATCGAATGGCGGCAGATCGTGGCGGGCACGATGCTGGTGATCGGCGGCACCTCGTCGATGTATGTGATCGTATTTTTCCTGCCGTCGTTCCTGACGATGACAACCGGCATGCCGGCGGCGGTATCGTTGCTGGCGGGTTGCACCGCGGGCCTCGTGCTGCTGATCGGTTCGCCGTTCGCCGGTCGTCTCGCGGACCGCACGCCGCGTCGCAAGACCTTGCTGTACGCGGTGTCGGTGGTGTCGCTGGTTGTGCTGCTGCCGGCGTTCTATGCGATCAGGACCTGGCCGTCGATTTATATCGTGGTGCTAGTCGTATTCGTGCTGATCGGCTTGATGACGCTGTCGAGCCCGGCGGGTTTCGTGCTGATTCTCGAAGCGTTCAAACCCGAAGTGCGGGCAACGTCGCTCGGCATCATCTACGCGTTGGGTGTGACGATTTTTGGCGGTTTCGCGCAGTTGATCGTCAGCGCGCTGTGGCGCATGTCGGGGAGTTTTTATGCACCGGCCTGGTATGTGCTGGCCTGCGGGCTGGTGAGTTTCGCCGGCATCGTGCTGTTCAAGGAAGCGAAATAGGAGTGCGCAGTGGTGCGGGCGCCAGCCAATGCTCGCTTCGAGTCGTTGGAAGCGGTCGTCTAATTGTCGGGCCGCGAAGCTGAACGTGACCTATATGCGGTGTAACAGATTTGTAGGTGAGTGAAGGTTTGCGCGTCGTAGCGCCTTGTGCCGGGCGCGCGCTCTATTGCCCTGTTTGCCGCGTTTTCCGGCGTATTTTCCGGCACATTTTCGGGCGCGTTTTCGCAAGCGACGCGCCATCCGGCAGTAATTTTGTTGTAATGGTCCGCAATAGTGTGTTGCGTTTTCCCTCATTCAATTCGCGCCGCAATCGCTTAAACTTGGCGGTAACAATATGTTACGGGGTGCGAGATGTTGGCCGTGTTCATCATCGCTTGTCCGATCTGCATTGCCGCGCTGTTCGGTTTCGCGCGGCGTGTGGATCCACTGACGGGGCAGTTCAGGCGTTAAGCCGAAGTGGATGGTTGCCGTGGCGGATTCGGAGCCTGGGGTTCGAAGCCGTCGCATTGGTTTTGCCATTTTCTTTAGCCGATCAACGCTCCAATCCTTGCCTTTACGTGCCGAGTCGCGGCACGATGCGCGATAAACCTAAGTTCGGGGCACGATCGCGCATGCGGGATTTTCTGGCAAACATCACTTCACGCCTTGGCCTGCTGAAGGGCGTCCTTCCGTTGAGCCGTGCTGCGGCGGCGCGCGATGCGCTGGCCGGCGTGCAACTGGCGTCAATGGATATTCCGCAAGTGCTCGGCTACGCGCGCATTGCCGGCATGCCTGCCGTTACGGGCCTTTACACCGTCTTTCTGCCGCTTATCGCGTTCGCGTTCTTCGGCGCGTCGCGGCACCTCGTGGTGGCTGCCGATTCCGCCACCGCCACCATTTTTGCGAGCCGGCTGTCGACCATGGCGCCGGCTTCGAGCGCTGAATATGCGGCGCTCGCCGGGATGGTCGCCTTGCTCACTGCTGCGCTGTTGTTGATCGCGCGGATCTTCAAGCTCGGCTTTCTTGCTGATTTCCTTTCGCGCACGGTGCTGGTCGGTTTCCTCGCCGGCGTCGGCGTGCAGGTCGGCATCGCGATGCTGGGCGACATGCTCGGCATTCCTGGGCATGCCGCCACCAGCGTCGGCCAACTCGCTCTGGCGGTGCGCGAGTCGGCGCAGATCAATCTGCCGACGCTCGCCATTTCAGTGCTGGTGGTTGTCGCCATTCTGGTTTGCAAGCGCTTTCTGCCGCGCGTGCCAGTGCCGTTGATCGCGGTGGTGGCGGGCATCGCGGCCAGCGATATCTACGGTTTCGCGGCGCACGGTATCGCCGTGCTGGGGCCGGTGGCCGGCGGCTTGCCGCCGCTGCACATGCCTTCGGTTACCTGGCAGCAACTGCTCGATCTGCTGCCGGTCGCGGCTTCCTGCTTCGTGATGATCGTCGCGCAAAGCGCCGCCGCGAGCCGGGTATTCGCTGAGCGTTATCACGAAACCGTCGATACCAATGCTGATCTGCTGGGCATTGCCGCCGCCAATGCCGCGGCGGCGTTTTCCGGCGCGTTCGTGGTGAACGGCAGTCCGACGCAAACCGCGATGGCCGATCGCGCCGGTACGCGCAGCCAGTTCGCGCAGCTTGCGTTCGCGGTGGTGGTGGTTGTGGTGCTGCTGTTTTTCAGCCGGTTTTTGCAGTACCTGCCGCACTGCATCCTGGCCAGCATCGTGTTTACGATCGCTGTCGGGCTGATCAATCTGACGACGCTGTTTTCAATTCGCCGCGAAAGTCCCGGTGAATTCATGCTGGCCGTGTTCACCGCGGCAGCCGTGGTGTTGATCGGTGTCGAGCACGGTATTCTGGTGGCGGTCACGCTATCGTTGCTGCGGCACGTGCGGCATAGTTACCGGCCGCACACCATGATTCTCGCGCCCAGCGAAGGCGGTATCTGGGCGCCGGTGCCGGCCGCGCCCGGACTTCAGACCGCGCCGGGACTGATCGTTTATCGCTTCGGCGCCGATCTGTTCTACGCGAATGACCACTTTTTCGTCGACGATACCCGCCGCCTGATCGATCACGCGCCGAGCCCGGTGCAATGGTTCGTGATCGATTCCGGCGCGATCACCGACCTCGACTATTCGGCGGCGCGTTCAATCGGCGAATTGTGCGGGACGCTAAAGAAGAGCGGTGTCGACGTGATCTTCGCGCGCGTAAACCAGTACCTGCGCTCGGATATGGAGCGGCATGGGATCACGCCGATTGTCGGCACTGACCGCATTTTTAGCACCTTGCACGAAGCGTTGCGCCTGGCAGGCGTGGAGCAGCCGGGTACGCGCAAAGACGCCTCGTAACGAAGGACTACGAGGAGGCGTGATAAACGCCTGTTTGGTCAGACGCGGCGGGTCGGCTTCAGAGGGAGGGCTCTTCGTCGGCAAAGAAGTAGCCGACGAAAAAGCATGCGCCCGCAAGCAGCGCGCCGAGCACGGCCACCGTATACGCGAGCGCCGTGCCCTGCCAAAGACCATCGAACCACTGGTGAAGCTCCGCCATCAGCACCTGAGCGGTGCCGCCAATGCGCTGCAATTCGATCTGATAGCGCGGGTCCGCGATGCTGTACATGGAGACGGCGCTGTCCGGCGCCGGCGCCATTGCGTAGATGATCGCAGCGGCGACCAGACTGCCGAGCAGCACAGCAGCGCCTGCCAGATATAGCCGCGTTTGGAATGGCGAGCGCCTTGCTGCCGGATCCGGGTTGTTGCCAGCGCTCATTCTGTTCGCTTGTCCACTTCGATTCATCAAGCTGACAGTATCGCAGAGCGGGCGAGTCCCGAGGGCGCGGTTAGCTTTTCGAGGTCAGCAGCTTGATCCCGGCAATGCCGAACATGATCGCGAGTGAACCGTCCAGCCAGCGGCGGATCGCGACGTAAATACGCCGCGCGGACGCGGTTGAAAACAGCACCGCGTAGCTGCTGAACACGGATACGCCGATCACCATGCAGCCGAGTACCACCGGTGCCGTTTGCGGCGTGCCGCCTGCCGGCGACATGGCCAGCGAAACGATTGAGAGCCACACCAGAATCGCTTTCGGATTGGTGAGGTGCAGCAGCAGGCCACGCAAATAGAGCCGTTTGAGCGGTTCGCCTTCGCGTGCGGTATTCGTGGGCAGCGTTTTCGCGCGCAAGGCGGAGCGCGCGGATTTGAAGCCGAGCCATAGCAGATAAAGTCCGCCGGCAATCTTGATCGCCACCAGACATTCCGAGTAGGTGGCAAGTACCGCCGACAAACCCAGCGACGCCAGCAAGGCCCAGAAGAACGAACCGGACACCACGCCAAGCGCGAAAGTGAGCGCGGATTTTCTGCCGGCGCTCATCGCGAGCGACATGATCGCAAGATTGCTTGGCCCCGGACTCGCCGTGCCGACGAAGTAGGCGCTGTAGGCGATCAGAACGTCGGTGGTGAGGAAGGTGCTGGCGATCATGGGTTTGTAAGCTTGGGTGGCGAGCGGGGTGGAACGATGCGAGTGCAACGATTCTGCGTGCTGGCGTGCGAATCTCACAGGTACAGTTGATGGCCCGTGCAGCGGCACAATCGTGCGGTTGTCGCGTGCGCTTGTCACGTGCGTTTGCTACGTTCATTTGCAACGTGTATTTGCCATATCAGGCACCACATCCGGCCCAACCTCAGGCAGGTAACTCACGCAGCCCGGAGTCGCCGCGCAACTCAGCCCCCCGCCGCCTGACCGATGCAATCCGCCAGCGCCTCCGCCACCGCCTGCCGGCTATGCCGTGGACGCTGCACGAGCCCGATCTCACGGTGAAACGTCGCGTCGCCGAGTTCGAGCGCGGCGACATTGGCGGGCCATCTGCCGAGTCCCGTAGTATTCGGAATCAGCGCCACGCCGATACCGCGCGCGACCAGTTGCGCGATGCCCTGCAACTCGTCCAGCTCGATCACGTCGTGCACATTCAGCCGCTCGCGCCGCAGAAAACGGTCGACCAGCCTGCCGCCGAACGATCCGCGGTCGTAGCGGATGAACGGCTCGCTTCGGAGCAGCTCGCGCCAGGAGCGCTTGCCACGCGCGAGCGCCTTGGGCGTCAGCAGCACGAACGGCTCGGTGACGAGCGTGCGCCATTCCAGTTCGGACGGCAGCGCGAACGGCGGTTTGATGATCACGGCGAGATCGAGCTCGCCCGAGTCCACCTGGCCGAGCAAACCCAGCGACACGCCGGGCACGACGCGCATTCGCCAGCCGGGGCGGTCGTCGCGAAAGCGCGCCAGCGCATCGGCGAGAAACGACACTTGCGCGGACGCAATCGCGCCCACCCGCAGCATGCCGCTATCGGCGGCGCCCGCGCCGCGCTCAGAGAGCCGCGCGTACAGCGTCATCATTTCTTCGGCTAGCGCCAGCGTTTCGCGGCCGGCGTCGTTGAGCGTGGCGGAGCGGCCGGTGCGGTCGAACAGCGCGAAGCCGAGTTCCTCTTCGAGCCGCTGCATCTGCGCGCTGACCGCCGATTGCGTCAGGCCGATGCGCGCACCCGCGCCGGAAAACGTACCGTACTGGCTGACGGCGATAAAGGTTCTGAGTTCGCTGAGCATCGTCGATTGATCGATTTTCGTGTTGGTCAGGTCAAATATATATCGTTTTTCACCATTTTTAGTCATGGTTAAAATTGGCCTCACGCGTGCGGCTTCAGGAACCGCTTGATGGGCTGCCTCATGGGCCGCTTCATGGGCTGATTCAGGGCCCGGCACGCGATCCCACTTTCCTCTTTGCGAGTTCTCCGAACATGAGCGTTGCCGAAACCGTTTTGCCGCCGTTCCATCTGGCGTTCCCTGTGCATAGCCTCGAGGCCGCACGCGAGTTCTATGGCGAGCTGCTCGGCTGTCCGGAAGGGCGCAGCTCGCCGGACTGGGTCGACTTCAACTTCTACGGCCACCAGATCGTCGCGCACCTCGCGCCGGAAGAAATCGGCCACCGGCACACCAGCAAGGTCGACGGCGACGCGGTGCCGGTGCGCCACTTCGGCGCGGTGCTTTCGATGGCGCAATGGCAGGCTGCCGCGGACAAGCTGCAACAGGCCGGGATCGACTTCATCATCGAACCGCATGTGCGCTTCAAGGGCGAGGTCGGCGAGCAGGCGACGATGTTCTTCCTCGATCCGTCGGGCAACGCGCTGGAATTCAAGGCGTTTGCGGATATGTCGTCGTTGTTTGCGAAGTAACAGTTGGTGCGAGGGGCCCGGCGGTATACGCCGGCGCCGCGAATGAGGGTGGGTTGCCAGAAGCCGATTGCGTGGAGCCCATCACCACGCCGAACGGCAGGAGACACAATCTGGCCGTAAGGTATTAGCATTGCGCAATAAAATATAAAGGCATGTCTCGCCAGAGTTCGCCGAGACTTGCGTGGGACATGCCTTTAATCACCCGCTTAAAATCGCCTAACTCCATCTCTTCAAACGTTTGCGTCCGCACGGCATTGCGTGCGTTTGAAGTGTCTCCTATCCTTACATTAGCCTTCCTGACAATTCCGCCATTTTCGCGCCATGCAGGCGTTGGTGCTACCGATCTAGCATATTGGCTGACTCACCCGTCCTGGCTGATTCACCCCTCCCTTACCGGCATTCTTTCGGGCGCGTTTCATGTGGATCGTCAACGTAGCGCTTAAGCGGCCATACACGTTCATCGTGATGGCCATTCTGATCCTGCTGGCGACGCCGTTCGTGCTGTTGACCACGCCGGTCGACGTGCTGCCGGAGATCAATATTCCGGTGGTCAGCATCATCTGGAGTTATACGGGCTTGTCGGCCGAGGACATGGCCAACCGCATCACGTCCGTCAACGAGCGCAGTCTGACCACTACGGTCAACGACATCGAGCACATTGAATCGCAGTCGCTGGCGGGCATCACGATTCTCAAGGTGTTCCTGCAGCCCAATGCGAATATCCAGACCGCGATCGCGCAGACGGTGGCCGTCGAGCAGGCACAGCTCAAGCAGATGCCGCCGGGCGCGACGCCGCCTCTGGTGATCAGCTATTCGGCCTCCAGCATTCCGGTGATCCAGCTCGGCTTGTCGAGCCCGAAGCTTTCCGAGCAGGCGCTCAACGACACCGCGCTGAATTTTTTGCGTCCGCAACTGGTAACGATTCCGGGCGCGGCGGTGCCCTATCCGTACGGCGGCAAATCGCGTCTGATCTCGGTCGACCTCGACACGCGCGCGTTGCTTGCGAAGGGCCTGACGCCTTTGGACGTCGTCAGCGCATTCAATGCGCAAAACCTGATTCTGCCGACCGGCACGGCCAAGATCGGGCCGCGGGAATACACCATCAACATGAACGGCTCACCCGCCACGGTGGAGGGACTCAACGACATTCCGGTGCGCACGCTCAATGGCGCGACAACGTACCTGCGTGAAGTGGCCCATGTGCGCGACGGTTTTTCGCCGCAGACCAATATCGTGCGGCAGAACGGCCACCGCGGCGTGCTGATCTCGGTGCTGAAGAGCGGCAGCGCGTCGACACTTTCGATCGTCAATACGCTGAAAGAATTGCTGCCAAACGTGCGCGCCGCGTTGCCGCCGGACTTGAGCATCACGGCCCTGTTCGACCAGTCCGTCTTCGTGAAAGCGGCCGTACAGGGCGTAGTGCGCGAAGCGTTGGTGGCCGCTGCGCTGACTGCGGCGATGATCCTGCTGTTCCTCGGTAACTGGCGCAGCACCTGCATCATCGCGATTTCGATCCCGCTGTCGATTCTGTCTTCGCTGATCGCTTTGCATGCGCTCGGCCAAACCATCAACATCATGACGCTGGGGGGCCTTGCGCTGGCGGTCGGGATCCTTGTCGACGACGCGACGGTGACGATCGAAAACATCGAACGGCACCTGCATATGGGTACGAATCTTCACGATGCGATTCTCGACGGCGCCGGCGAAATCGCGGTGCCGGCGCTGGTCTCGACGCTGTGTATCTGTATCGTGTTCGTGCCGATGTTCTTCCTGACCGGCGTCGCGCGTTATCTGTTCGTGCCGCTTGCGGAAGCGGTGGTGTTCGCGATGCTCGCCTCGTACGTGCTGTCGCGTACGCTGGTGCCGACGCTCGCCATGCTGCTGATGGGCCATGCGCACAAGCCCAAGGCGAATGCCAGACCGAATCTGTTCCGCCGCCTCTATCTGCGTTTCGATCACGGCTTCGAGCGCATGCGTTCCGCCTACATTGTGATTCTCAGCAGCGTGCTGGTGCGTCGCGGCAGGTTTGGCGGCATATTTCTCTGCTTCTGCGTGGTGTCGATGGGGCTGGTTTTCGTGCTCGGCGAGGACTTTTTCCCGAGTGTCGACGCCGGCGACATTCGTCTGCATATGCGTGCGCCGACCGGCACGCGCATCGAGGAAACCGCGCGTCTCGCGGACGAAGTTGAGAAGGTGATTCGCCAGGTCGTGCCGCCTGACGAACTCGGCACGATCCTGGACAACCTCGGCTTGCCGTATAGCGGTATCAACCTCTCGTATAGCAACGCGGGGACGATCGGCACGCTCGATGGCGAAATTCAGGTGGCCCTGAACGAAAACCACAAGCCGACGCAAGGCTATATGGACAAATTGCGCGCGATCCTGCCGCAGCGCTTTCCGGGCGTCGAGTTCTTCTTTCAACCGGCGGACATCGTCACGCAGATTCTCAACTTCGGCCTGCCCGCCGCCGTCGATGTGCAGATTTCCGGTGCGGATCAGCAGGGCAACTTCGACGTCGCACGCAAGCTGCTGAAACAGGTTCGGATGATTCCCGGTACGGTCGACACGCACATCCAGCAGAAACTGGACGAACCGGCGATCAATCTTCAGATGGATCGCACGCGCCTGCAGCAGCTCAATCTGAGCGCAAGCAACGTGGCGCAAAACGTGCTGATTTCGTTGTCGGGCAGTTCGCAGACTTCGCCGGGGTTCTGGTTCAACGACAAAAATGGTGTGGAGTACAGCGTCGGGGTGCAAACTCCGCAGTATCGGATTTCGTCGATCGATGAATTGTTGCGCACACCGGTGTCGGGTTCCGCCACGGGGCCGACGCAACTGCTCGGCAACCTGGTGCGGGTCTCGCCGCACACCCAGTTCGCGGACGTCACGCACTACAACATCAGACCGGTGATCGACCTGTACGTGAGCGTCGAGAAGCGCGATCTCGGCAGCGTGGCGAATCAGGTCGACAAGCTCGTCGATAACGTGCGCGCCTCGCTGCCGCGCGGCAGCCAGATCATCGTGCGCGGCCAGGTGCAGACCATGCGCAGTTCGTTCTTCGGTCTGGGCCTCGGCGTGGCGATGGCAATCGTGCTGGTGTATCTGCTGATCGTGGTGAATTTCCAGTCGTGGGTCGATCCGCTGATCATCATCAGCGCGTTGCCTGCGGCGCTGGCAGGCATCGTGTGGATGCTGTTCCTGACCGGCACGCATCTGAGCGTGCCGGCCTTGACCGGCGCGATCATGACGATGGGTGTCGCGACCGCCAACAGTATTTTGATGGTGTCGTTCGCGCGCCAGCGGCTCTCCGCCGGCGCACCGCCGCTTACCGCCGCGCTCGAAGCCGGTGCGAGCCGGATCAGGCCGGTGCTGATGACCGCGTTCGCGATGATCATCGGCATGATTCCGATGGCGCTCGGTCTCGGTGAAGGCGCCGAACAGAACGCGCCGCTGGGCCGCGCGGTGATCGGCGGCTTGCTGTTCGCCACCGTCTCCACGCTGTTTTTCGTGCCGGTGGTGTTCGCGGGCATTCATACCCGCCTCGCGCGGCGCCACCGCGACGATGACGACACGGATAGTACGGGCAGCCACGGCGCCGGCCATGGCAACGACGGCCCCACGTTGGACCACGGCGGTGACGGCAAGCCCGCGTAACGTTAATTGACGGCTGACTGAGATAGCTGACTGAGATGACCGAAAAAACTCATGCATCGCTGGCGATACCCGCGCGAGAGACCGAAGGCGGCCACAGCTTGCCGCCGCGCAATCGCGAATGGAAGCGCGCCAAAATCGCCGTCTGGATCGTGTTGGCGCTGCTCGCCGTGGGTGCGCTGCGCACCGTGGTCGCGAACATTCTGCAGAGCCGCGCAGTCGTCGCCACGACAACGCAGAACGCCACCCAGTACGTGAACGTGGTCAGCCCGACGGAAACGGGCGGTGGCGGCCATACCTTGCTGCCGGGCACGCTGCGCGGCTATGTCGAGTCGCCGATCTACGCGCGCGCCACCGGCTATCTGCTGCACTGGTACGTCGATATCGGCGCTCGCGTGAAGCAAGGTCAATTGCTTGCGGATCTGGACACGCCGGAAATTGATCAGGAACTCGCGCAGGCTCTCGCGCAGCGTCAACAGGCCAGTTCGAGTCTCGAGCTTGCCAAAAGTTCGGCGCAACGCTGGCAGCAACTGCGTCAACGCGATGCGGTCTCGCAGCAGGAACTCGACGAACGGCAGAGCGCTTACACGCAGGATGTCGCCAATCTCGCCGCCGCCGACGCCAATGTGAAGCGCCTCCAGCAACTCGAATCGTTCAAGCGCATCGTCGCGCCGTTTGCGGGCGTGGTCACGCAGCGCAATGTCGACGTCGGCGATCTGATCGACGCGGGCAGCGGCACGAGCCGCGCGTTGTTTGCTCTTGCGCAGTCGGACCCGTTGCGAGTCTATGTGCAACTGCCGCAGGCTTACGCGCAGAACGTGTCGGTCGGACAGGACGTGGTGGTCACGCAGGCTGAACTGCCGGGTCAGCAGTTCCACGGCAAGATCACGCACATCTCCGGCGCGATCGACGTACCAACCCGTTCACTGCAGATCGAAGTGACCTTGCCGAATCCCGACGGCACGCTGCGGCCCGGCGCCTATGTGCAGGTTGCGGTGCCCGCGGCCGCTCATGCGCAATTGTCGGTGCCGGGTAATGCGCTGCTGTTTCGCGCCGAAGGTCCGCGGCTCGCGGTGGTCGATGCGAAGGGCAATGTGACGTTGCGCAAAGTGGTGATCGCGCAGGACCTGGGGCAATCGCTCGAAATCGAGAGCGGCATCGAGGCGAGCGACAAGATCATCATCAACCCGAGCGATTCGATCTCGGACGGCGATCATGTGCAGATCGCGCCGCCGCAGAAAAACGGCAAGGGGGCGTCGTGATCGCGAAGCAGGCGGGCGCTGACCGGGCACTCACATCACGAACGTCACACGCGTCACGCAGTGCGCTTGCGGCACTCGCGGCCGCCGCAAGCGCGGCATTGCTGGCCGCATGCACCGTCGGCCCGGATTATCAGCGACCGCAAGCCGAAGTGCCGCCGGACTGGCAAACCGATTCGTACTGGCGCGTCGCGGCGCCTTCGCATGCACCGATGTCGCCGGACTGGTGGAGCGCGTTCGGCGACCCGACGCTCACCGCGCTGGAAACGCAGGCTCTGGCGCAGAATCAGACGCTGGCCGCGGCAAGCGCGCATTATGAGCAGGCTAAAGCGACGCTCGCCAACACCCGTGCGCAGCAGATTCCCGAGGTCGATCTGAGCGCGACCGGCTCGCGCTTCCGCATTTCACAGAACCGGCCGCAAACGAATTACGCCACGCCGACTGTGTCGACGGTGCAGAACAACGTGCAGCTCGGCCCGACCATCAACTACGACACCGATCTATTCGGCCGGATACGTCGCGAGGTGGAAGGCGCCACGGCTTCGGCGCAACAATCGGCCGACGACCTCGCCAACGCGCGGCTCGTCCTCACTACCGATCTCGCCACCGACTATTTCTCGCTGCGTGAACTCGACGCCGAGATCGACGTGCTGAATCAATCGGTGAAACTGCAGCAGAAGGCGCTCGATTACGTCACGGCCGAGCACGATCTCGGCTCGGTGTCCGGGCTCGACGTGCTGCAGCAGAAGTCGCTGCTCGATTCGACCCGGGTGCAGGCGCAACTGCTGCTGAATCAGCGCGCGCAGGAAGAGCACGCGATTGCCGCGCTGATCGGCGTACCCGCGCCGCAGTTCGCAATCGAGTCTCGCGTGCTCGCCACGCAGGTGCCGCCGATTCCGCTTGGGCTGCCGAGCGACGTATTGCAACGGCGCCCGGATATCGCCTCGGCCGAGCGCGCGATGGCGGCCGCGAACGCGCAGATCGGCGTCGCCAAGGCGGCGTTTTTCCCGAGCCTGACGCTGACGCCGGGCATCGGCTGGGAAAGCACGCAGTTCGCCAGCCTGCTGAGCGCGCCAACGCTGATGTGGACGCTCGGCGCGACGGTCGGCCAGGTGTTGTTCGACGGCGGCCGCCGCGCGGCCAACGTGAAATACGCGAGCGAAGGCTATAAGGCGACCGAGGCGAACTATCGGCAAACCGTGCTGAACGCATTCCAGCAGGTGCAGGACGGCATCACCGGTCTGTCGGTGCTGGACGGCGCGGCGAAGCAGTCGCACGAGGCGGTGAGCGATGCGCAGCATCTGCTGGCGCTCGCCAACGATCGTTATTCGGGCGGCCTCGTCGCCTATCTCGACGTCATCACCGCGCAGCAGTCGCTGCTCACCAGCGAGCGTCAGGACGTGCAGATTCATGGTCAGCAGATGACGCTGTCGGTGTCGCTGGTGAAGGCGCTCGGCGGCGGCTGGGAGGGTGCCGGCACGGACATGTCGGGCACGCAGCGGCCCGGCGAAGCAACCAACGCAACGAACGCAACGAACACGAAGGAGGCGATGGTTCCCGCGAAGTGAGCCGCCCGACGAATGACACGGCCAGACAGGAAGGCGGGAAACGGGAAACGGAAAACGAGGCGTTTCGTATAATGCAGATACAAGGGGATGCGCATGAAATTGCTGATCGTTGAAGACGAGCATAAGGTGGTGGACTACCTGCGCTCCGGTTTGACAGAGCAAGGCTGGGTCGTCGACGTCGCGCTCGACGGCGAGGAAGGCATGCATCTGGCCACCGAATTCGATTACGACGTAATCGTCCTCGACGTGATGCTGCCCAAACGCGACGGTTACAGCGTGCTCAAGGCGCTGCGCATGCGCAAGTCGACCCCGGTCATCATGCTGACGGCCCGCGATCATGTGAACGACCGTGTGCGGGGTTTGCGCGAAGGCGCGGACGACTACCTGACCAAGCCTTTTTCCTTTCTCGAACTGGTCGAGCGGTTGCATGCATTGGCGCGCCGCACGCGCTCGCAGGAATCCACATTGATTTCCGTGGGCGATTTATTCGTCGATCTGATCGGCCGGCGCGCCACCCGCGACGGCGTGCGTCTCGATCTGACCGCCAAGGAATTCCAGTTGCTCAGCGTGCTGGCGCGCCGCCAGGGCGACATTCTCTCGAAGACCGCGATTACCGAACTCGTGTGGGACGTCAACTTCGACAGCCATACCAACGTGGTAGAAACCGCGATCAAGCGGCTGCGCGCCAAACTCGACGGCCCGTTTCCCTCGAAGCTGCTGCACACCGTGCGCGGCATGGGCTACGTGCTCGAAGTACGTGAAGAGGCGGAGCAAACATGAACCGTTCTATTGCACGCCGCCTTGCGCTGATGTTCGCGCTGGTTGCGCTGCTCGTGTTCACGCTGGTAGGAACCGGGCTCTTTGTGGTGTTGCGCACGCAACTTCAGCATCACCTGCGCGAGTCGCTCGACGATCGCACGGAGATCGCGCGCATCATCGTCTCTCATGCGGTGACGCCGGAAAAGTGGCGCATGGCGCGTGAAAAACTCACCGACATGACGCCGCGCGACGGCAGCACCATCTATGCGGTGTCGAGTGCCGATCCGTATTTCCACTACGGCAAGCTGGTCGAAGGCCCCGTGGTATCGAGCTGGGCGGGCGGCTACGCGACTATTGCACCAGCCGGCGGCGGCGCGGACATGCTGACCATTACCGTGCCGATAGCGGCTAATGGCGCCCGCCCGGCGGTGCAATTGCAGGTCGCCGCCAGTTGTTCGCCCAACTTCCGCACCATGCGCGTGTTCGGCTCGGCGCTCGCCGCGCTGTCCGCGCTCGGCAGTCTCGCCGTGCTGCTGCTGAGTTACTCGGTCACCCGGCTGGGTCTCGCGCCGTTGACGCGCCTGACGCGAGATGCGTCCGCAGTGAGCCCGAACAACCGCTCGCAACGTCTGAATACCGCTTCGCTGCCGCTCGAACTGAACGATCTGGCCAACTCCTTCAACGGCGCACTCGAACGTCTGGACGGCGCTTATGGCCGCCTCGAATCGTTCAACGCGGACGTCGCTCACGAACTGCGTACGCCGGTGACGATTCTGATCGGTCAGACCGAAGTGGCATTGACGCGCAACCGCTCGGTCGACGATTTGCGTCATACGCTGCAATCGAATCTCGAAGAGTTCGAACGCCTGCGCGCGATCATCAACGACATGCTGTTCCTCGCCCGTGCCGACCAGGGCGAGCGCGCGACGGGGCTCGTCGAAGTGTCGCTGGCCGCGGAGGTCGCGCACACGCTGGAGTTTCTGGAGATCCCATTTGAAGAAGCCCGCGTGCACGCGCAGTTGCGCGGCGATGCGGTGGCGCGCGTGAACCGCTCGCTGTTCGGGCGTGCGTGCACGAATCTGCTGATGAACGCGATCCAGCACTGCGCGCCTGGCGCGGCGATCACGGTGACGATTTCGAACACGCCGGATCAGGTGCGCGTGGCGGTGGCCAACCCTGGCGAGCCCATCGAGCCGGGCGTGCTCGAACACCTGTTCGACCGCTTCTATCGCGCGGAAGTGTCTCGCACCAATAGCCGCGAAAACCACGGGCTGGGCCTCGCGATCGTGAAGGCGATTGCGGAGATGCATCGCGGCGCGGTGTCGGCGGAAAGCGCGAACGGGATCAATACGTTCACGTTTTCGATTGCGGCCTCGAGTGTGGAAACCAGCGCGCCGGCGGCGCGCGCGAATGCCGGTGTCGCGGCGGTGGCCGCGGGTTAATCGTCGCGGGTTAATCGTCGCTGGTAAAAGGCAAATCGGCCTGAACCGGTACGCGCGTCTTCACCGTTTGCGCATTGGCCGGTGTCAATGCGCTGACGCGCACACCCAGCAGCCGCAGCTTGCGGTTCAATTCCACCCGTCGCAGACACTCGGTTGCCGCGCGCCGGATCTCGGTGGCGTCGGCCGTCGGTTCGTCGAGCGTCAGGTCGCGCGTGACCGTGCGGAAATCGTCGTAGCGCAGCTTGATACCCACCGTGCGGCCCACGTAGCCCTTCCTCACCAGGTCTTCCGCCACCCGCACGCATAGGCCGGTAAACGAACTGGACAGGGCCGGCCGATCGTGGCGCGGATGCAGATCGCGCTCGAAGGTCGTCTCGCGGCTCATCGACTTTGGTTCCGATTCGACCACCACCGGCCGCTCGTCGTAGCCTTGCGCGACTTGCATGAGCCAGGCCGAGTAGCTGCGTCCGAAGTGATCCTGCAACAGGCCCGCGTCTGCCGCCGCCAGATCGCCGACTGTGGCGAGACCGAGCGCGATGAGCTTCTCCGCGGCCTTCGGTCCGATCCCGTTGACCTTGCGCACCGGCAACGGCCACACCCGCAGCGGCACGTCCTCCGGCGTCAGAATCGTGAGGCCGTCGGGTTTGTCGAGTTCGGAGCCGATCTTCGCCAGCAGCTTGTTCGGCGCGACGCAGATGGAGCAGGTGAGGCCGGTTGCCTGATTGACGGCCTGCTTGATGCGCGCGGCGATCTCGCGCGGCTCGCCGGGCAGCTCGGTGAGGTCGATGTAGATTTCGTCGATGCCGCGGTCTTCGATCCGGTCCGTGAAGGTCGCGACCGCCGCCTTGAACAGGCGCGAGTAGTGGCGATACGACTCGAAATCGGTGGGCAGCAGAATCGCGTCGGGCGCGAGCACGGCGGCTTTCATCATGCCCATCGCGGAGAACACGCCGAGCGCGCGGGCTTCGTAAGTGGAGGTGGTCACCACGCCGCGGCCCGCGTAATCGCGCAGCTTTGCGAAGCGGCGGCTGCCGTCTTCAAGCGTTTGCGGCGCGCCGTTGCGCCCGCCGCCGATCACCACCGCCTTGCCGCGCAGTTCGGGATAGCGCAGGAGTTCGACGGACGCGTAGAACGCGTCCATGTCCAGATGCGCAATACGGCGGCTTGCAGAACTCATGGATGGCGGATGGAATGACAGCACGGGCCGCGAGCATAACAGTCGATGCGTGGGCCCGTTGCCCGATGGTATGGCTGCTGCGTTGGGCGCCTGACATATCAGCCGTGACGGGCTGTACGCCGGGCGCCAAACCATAATATTACCTTGCTCCGCCCGGGCAAGGTGTCACGCGGTCAGCGTCAACCGCAAGCCGGCTTGGCTTTCTTGCATGCGTCCGCAAGCTGCGGCGGCGGGTCCTTCTTGAACACCGTCTTATACGATTCGAGCACATTCGACTGAACCACCGGCAAAGACTGCACGCCGATCCAGGCCGGCGGCGTCTGGCCGATCAGCGCCTTCATCATCGCCATGGCCTCGGCCACGCCCTGATCGTACGGACGTTGCGAACCGGTTGCCTTCAGCGGTCCGCCCTTGGCGATTTCGATTGCGGATTGCAGACCGAGGTCGACGGTCGTGACGGGAATATTCACCCCTTGTGCCCGCATCGACGTCAGCGTGTCGAGCGCCGGTTGATCCCAGACGGCGAACAGGCCCTTGACGTCCGGATTGCCGGTCAGGAAATCGCCCGCGATCTGCCCCACCTTGGACGGATCCGTAAACGCGACCTGTTTGATCTTGATGTCGGGACGATTCTTTTTGAACCAGTCGTTGACGGCCTTGGTGCGCTCCGTCGTGCTGAAGTAGTCTACGCCGAAATTCACGAGCCCGATGGTGCCGCCTTGCGGCACGCACGAGGCGAGCACTTTCGCCGCAATCTGGCCGTTGCCTTCGCTGTCGGCGGAAATCATCGACGCGTATTGCTCAGGATGCTTCAGGCCGGTCGGCACGTTGTCCATGAACACGAGCTTGATACCGGCTTCGGACACTTTCTTGTAGGTGGCGGCCGTCGCCGTACCGTCGACCGGAATGGAGATGATGCCGTCCGGATGGCGCTGAATGGTGTTTTCGATATCCGCGATCTGCTTGTCGACCTGGTACTCCGCCGACGCCGTGCCGATCACTTCCACACCGTACTTCTTGAGCGTATCCGTGATGCCTTGGACCTGCAGTTGCGACCAGTCGAGATTCATGGTCTGCATCGAAATACCGACCTTGAATTTGCCGGCCTTGATTTTGGCGATGTCGGCGTCGCTCAGCTTGACGGCATCCACCGAGGCCGCTTTTTCGCCGTTCGGCCCTTGCCCGACAATCGTCTTCGGACCGATCGATCCGACCGGCAGACTCGTCACGCATTGCGCGTAGGCGCCCGGCGTTGCCAGCGCCATGAGGGCGGCAGCGGCGGCCGCCATGAGAGTGGGTAGAACGTATCCTGAGCCACGACAATGTTTCATGTTTCTTCTCCATTGGTCTTCATGTTGGTGTTACGTCTCCTGCCATTCACGAACAGCGCGGGCACGCGAACTCACGCGCGATCGACTTGCCCTCGTCACTTTCTGGATCGCTTCCAGCTCATGTCCCGCTCATTTTCTGGTGAAGGCCACCGCCGCGACGATGATGGCCCCCTTGATCACCAACTGCAGCGATGAACTGACACCGAGCAGGACCAGCCCGTTGTTGAGCGTGCCGATGATGAGACTGCCGAGCAGCGTGCCGAGCACGAAGCCGCGGCCCCCGAACAGACTGCAGCCGCCGAGCGTCACCGAAGCGATCACGTCGAGTTCCATGCCTTGCACGACGTCGGGCCGTGCCGCATGCGAACGTGCCGAGAGCACGAGCGCGGCGAGTCCGGCCAGCATGCCGGTGAGAATGAAGGCGAGGGTGGTCACGCGTCGCGTGTTGATGCCGGAGTAGAGCGCCGCCGTCGGATTGCCGCCGGCGGCATAGATCTGCCGGCCGAACACGCTGTAATGCAGCAGCAGGATGCCGGCGATCACCGTCAGTACGGTCCAGATGATCGGTACCGGCACACCGGCAATGTCGCCCTCGCCGAAGATCGCGATGAACGAGTCGTTGGTGATGATCTCCGGCCGCGTGGTCGTCACCATCAAGGCGAGTCCGCGTGCGGCGCTCAAGGTGCCGAGCGTCACGAGAAAGGAGGGGATGTTCAGCCGCGTGCTCACGACCCCGTTGATCGCGCCGACAAGCGCGCCGGTGCCGATGCCGGCAATCGCGCCGACGATCCAGTTGTCGCCGAGATGCGACATGGCAAGCGCCGCGGACATGCCCGACAGCGCTAGGGTCGAGCCCACTGAGAGATCGATTTGCCGCGCGATGATCACAAAGGTCATGCCGACAGCGATGATCGACACGAGCGCGGTTTGCCGGCCGATATTCAGGAAGTTATCGATGGAGAGAAACCAGGGCGAAGCGAAACTGAACACCACCAGCAGGATGGCGAACGCGCCGTACAGTGCATAGGGCCGCTCGCCTTGCAGCAGGAGTTGCGCGATGCGCCGCATGCGGCTCTTGCGCGGTGGCGATGCCTGCCGTTCGGCCGTCATCGGCGAGACAGAATCGTTCATTTTGAATGCGCCCTGGAAGAAGTCCCGTCGAGGGACTCGATGGAGGAACGGGACAACTGGATCAGGTGATGAAGCGCCTCGGCGTTGGCGAGATCGGCACGCTCAATGGTCCTGACGATCGAGCCGTCCACGACGACCGAAATCCGCGCGCACAGGCGCAGCAGCTCGTCGAGGTCCGAGGACACGACGAGCACGCCGGTGCCTGCTTGCGCGGCGTCCTGGATCACGTCGTAGATCTCCTCGCGCGCGCCGACGTCCACGCCGACTGTCGGTTCGTCGAGCAGAAGGATCTTGGGACGCGGGTGATTCCACTTCGCAAAGACCACTTTCTGCTGGTTGCCGCCCGAGAGAAACTTGACCGGGGTCGACGAGCCCGGTGCCTTGACGGCCAGTTCCTGCATCGAGTGCTTCGCCTGATTGACGGCCGCCTGGCTGCGCAGCCACCCCCAACGCGAGAATTGCGGCAAGCGCGGCAAGGTCAGATTGCGCTCGATCGAATGGTCGAGAACGAGCCCTTCGAGATGACGGTCTTCCGGCACCAGCGCGACGCCGAGCAGGATGGCTTCGGCCGGCGTCATACGCGCGCGGGATTGACCTTCGATCACGATCGCGCCTGCCTCGATCGTGCGAATGCCAAAAATGGTTTGCAGGATATCCGTGCGTCCGCTGCCGATCAATCCCGCAAGCCCGTGGATCTCGCCGCGGCGAATCAGCAGGTCGACGTGACGAAGCCTGTCGTTGCTGACGTTCGACAACTTGAGCACGGGCGCGGCAGCGGCATGGAAGGTCGCGAGGGTCTGCTGTCCGGGAAACGGTTCGTCACCCGCCATGCCGGCAGCCGTCCGCTCCCGCGCCTGCAAGGCCGCATGACCGGGTCCGACGATGGCTGCGACCAGTTGCTTCATATCGGTGTGCGCGGTCTGGAACACCCCTGCGTTGGCTCCGTCGCGAAACACGGTGACACGCTGCGAAATCCTGAACACCTCGTTCAGACGATGCGTCACATAGATCACACCGACGCCGCGCTCTGTGACCGCGCGAATCGCGTCGAACAGAATCTGTTCCTCGCCGCCGGTCAGCGCCGAGGTCGGTTCGTCGAGAATCAGCACGCGCACGTCGCCCATCAGCGCCTTGCAGATTTCGGTCATTTGCCGGTAAGCGAACGGCAATGCGCCAACCGGCGTGCGCGGGTCGAGCGGGATGCCATGCGAGTGGAGGAATTCGCGGACGGTGGCCATCAGTTGCCGGTTCTTCACGAAACCGAGACGGGTGCGGGGCTCGCGCCCCAGCATCAGATTTGCGCCGACCGACAGCGATTCGACCAGGCTCAGATCCTGATAGACCACGGCAACGCCGGCTTCACGCGAGCGCGCCGGCGAGTCGAACGCCACTTTCTGGCCGGCAATCTCGATGACGCCGTCGTCATAGGCATGCACGCCGCTGAGAATCTTGATCAGAGTGGATTTGCCGGCGCCGTTTTCGCCGAGCAACGCATGGACTTCGCCGGGCAATACGTCGAGGCTGACGCCGCGCAGCGCCTGCACGCCACCGAATCGTTTGGTGACGCCCGCAACACGGATCAATGGAACCTGAGGCGATGACGCGGCCGCGACCGCAACCGGCTCACTCATCTGACACGTCTCCTTCGTCGATACGGCGGAATCTTTCTCTTTGTATGGCGCTGATGGCCGAAACCGTTTTGTGATCTTCGCATCATGAATATGGTGCGTCAATAACATTTGTCCCGTACCGCAGCGCTTGACATCGGATTGTGTGACGATTGAATCGGAAAGCTTGTGAGAATTCTATCAATCGTTGTAGCATAACTGCGAACAAACTTGTCGGCGGCCGTTGTGCGCCGCGTCAAATTTCCGGATGCCTTATGCCTGAAGCCCCTGTGCTTTCTTCTTCGGTCGTCACGCTGCGCGGCGGCCCGCTGGTTCATCCGGTGCGTAATCCGGGCCTGCCGTTCGACGCGTCCTGGCTGGACGGCTTGCGGGTCAATCAGTCCGCCGTCGAGCGGCGCACGGCCACGCTCGGAACCCGCCGCAGCGTCAAGAAAGACGCCCAGGCAGCGTGGCTGCTGAAGGCTGTCACCTGTATCGACCTCACCACGCTTAACGGCGACGACACCGAAGGGCGCGTGCGCCGCCTTTGCGCGAAGGCGCGCCAACCCGTGCGGGCCGATCTGCTCGAAGCGCTCGGCATCGCGCCGCACGGCATCACCACGGGCGCGGTGTGTGTTTATCACCGCTTCGTCGCGGCGGCGGTGGATGCGCTGCAGGGCAGCGGCATTCCGGTCGCCGCCGTATCGACAGGATTTCCGGCCGGACTGATTCCGCATCCGCTGAAGCTGAAAGAGATCGAGGCGTCGGTGGCGGACGGGGCGCAAGAAATCGACATTGTCGTCACGCGTGAATATGTGCTGACCGGCAACTGGCAGGCGCTCTACGACGAGGTGCGCGAGTTCCGCGCGGCCTGCGGTCCGGCACACCTGAAGGCGATTCTGGCCACCGGCGACATCCGCACGCTTTCCAACGTGGCGCGCGCCTCGATGGTCTGCATGATGGCGGGCGCCGACTTCATCAAGACGTCGACCGGCAAGGAAGGGGTCAACGCCACGCTGGATGTTTCACTGGTGATGGTGCGCATGATCCGCGAATACCAGCAGCGCACGGGTGTGCCGATCGGCTTCAAGCCGGCGGGCGGTGTGTCGAGCGCCAAGTCCGTGCTGTCCTATCAGATCCTCATGAAGGAGGAACTGGGCCGTCCGTGGCTCGAACCGGAGCTGTTCCGGATCGGCGCATCGAGCCTGCTGGCCGATATCGAACGCCAGCTCGAACACCACGTGAGCGGCCGTTACTCCGCTTTCAACCGCCACCCCGTAGCCTGAACAGAAGACCGATCTCATGAGCGTAGCCGAGTATTTTTCATCGATGGAGTACGGTCCCGCACCCGAGGACGATCGCCCTGCGCGCGCGTGGCTCGCGCAGCATGAAGCGGGCTTCGGGCATTTCATCGGCGGTGCGTGGCATGCGCCCGCTGCCGGCGAGCGTTTCGTCTCGCACGCGCCTGCCACGGGCGAGCGGCTCGCGGATATCGCGCAAGGCGACGCGGCCGATGTCGACGCGGCCGTGGCCGCCGCGCGTGCCGCGCAACCGGGCTGGCTCGCGTTGGGCGGCGCCGGCCGGGCACGCCATCTATATGCGCTGGCGCGCATGGTGCAGCGGCATAGCCGCCTCTTTGCCGTGCTCGAAGCACTCGACAACGGCAAGCCGATCCGTGAAACACGCGATATCGACGTACCGCTCGTCGCGCGGCACTTCCTGCATCACGCGGGGTGGGCGCAATTGCAGGAGAGCGAATTCGCCGATTACGCGCCGCTCGGTGTGATCGGCCAGATCGTGCCGTGGAATTTTCCGCTGCTGATGCTCGCGTGGAAGATCGCACCGGCGATTGCAATGGGCAACTGCGTCGTGTTGAAGCCGGCCGAATACACACCACTCACGGCGTTGCTGTTTGCCGAACTCGCGCACCGGGCCGGTTTGCCGGCCGGCGTGCTGAACATCGTGACGGGCGACGGCCGCACCGGCGCCGCGCTCGTCGATCATCCGCAAGTGGACAAGATCGCGTTCACGGGGTCGACGGAAGTTGGGCGTCTGATACGCGCGGCCACGGCCGGCTCGGGCAAATCGCTGACGCTCGAACTCGGCGGCAAGTCGCCGTTCATCGTATTCGACGACGCGGATCTCGACGGCGCCGTCGAAGGCGTTGTCGACGCGATCTGGTTCAACCAGGGGCAGGTTTGCTGCGCGGGCTCGCGCCTGCTGGTGCAGGAGGGCATCGAAGCGCGTTTCATCGCGAAGCTGAAGCGCCGCATGGAAACGCTGCGCGTGGGCAACTCACTCGACAAGAGTATCGACATCGGCGCGATCGTCGATCCGGTGCAGCTCGAACGTATTCAGTCGCTGGTGGAAACCGGCCGGCGTGAAGGCTGTGCGGTGTGGCAGTCACCCGATACGGCGATGCCTGCCGGCGGCTGTTTTTATCCGCCTACACTCGTTACCGGCGTGGCGCCGGCTTCCATTCTGGCGCAGGAAGAAATCTTCGGACCGGTGCTGGTCGCCATGAATTTTCGCACACCGGACGAAGCAATTGCGCTTGCCAATAACTCGCGCTACGGACTCGCTGCGAGCGTGTGGAGCGAAACCATTGGCCGCGCGCTCGATATCGCGCCGCGCCTTCTCTGCGGCGTGGTGTGGATCAACGCGACCAATCTGTTCGATGCGGCCGTTGGTTTCGGGGGTTATCGCGAGTCGGGCTATGGCCGGGAAGGCGGTCGTGAGGGTATCTACGAATATCTGAAGCCGCGCGCCTGGCTCAAGCTGGCCGCCCGTCGGGACGCGCGCGCTGAACGCGCTGAACGGGTTGAACCGACAGCCGGCGCAGATGCGCCCGGGTCGTTGTCGAACGTCACGCTGATCGACCGTACTGCGAAGCTTTTCATCGGTGGCAAGCAGGTGCGTCCGGATAGCGGCTATTCGTTGCCGGTTCATGCGCCGGATGGCAGCCTGGTCGGCGAAGTGGGTGAGGGCAATCGCAAGGATATTCGCAACGCGGTCGAAGCGGCGCGCGCGGCGCAGAAATGGTCGCAGGCGAGCACGCATAATCGTGCCCAGGTGCTGTTCTATCTCGCGGAGAACCTGGCCGTTCGTGCGGACGAGTTCGCGCGGCAACTGGTGACGAGAAACGGCGCCACGGAAGCGGCGGCGCATGCGGAAGTCGAGGCGGCGGTAGCACGCCTCTTTACTTACGCAGCGTGGGCCGACAAGTTCGACGGCGCCGTGCATACGCCGCCGCTGCGCGGTGTCGCGCTGGCCATGCACGAGCCGCTTGGCGTGATCGGTATCGCCTGTCCGGACGAAGCGCCGTTGCTCGGCTTCGTTTCGCTGGTGGCCCCCGCGCTGGCCATGGGCAATCGTGTGGTGGTCTTGCCGAGTGCGGCGTGCCCGCTCACCGTGACCGATTTTTATCAGGTAGCCGAGACTTCAGATGTGCCGGGCGGTGTGCTGAACATCGTCACGGGTGAGCGCGGTGCGCTGTTGCCCGCGCTTGCCGCACACGACGACGTCGATGCGCTCTGGTGTTTCGGTTATGCGGCGGATTCGACGCTCGTCGAGCGCGAGTCGGTTGGTAATCTGAAGCGGACGTTCGTCGATTATGGCCGCCAGTTCGACTGGTTCGACCGTTCGAGCGAAGGCCGCCCGTTTCTGCGTCAGGCCGTGCAGGTGAAGAATATCTGGATCCCGTACGGAGACTGACCGCGAGACCCACAGGGTGTCGAAACCCCATGCACGCCAACCAGAAAATGGAGGAGACAACGTGCTGAAGAAACTGGATTTGCGGTTGTTGTTGCAGGTTTTGCCTCGAGGGGAATGCCAATGAACGCGCCGGTACAGCGAAACGGGCGTGTCGTCATTCTGGGCATCTACGTCACGGACCTGACGTTTCGTGCCGCGCGCATGCCCCTGATCGGCGAGACGATTGCCGGCTCGGCATTCGCAATGGGTCCGGGCGGCAAGGGCTCGAATCAGGCGGTGGCGGCGGCGCGCGCCGGGGCCGAGGTGGTGTTCTGCACTCGCATCGGCAACGATGCATTCGGCGAGATTGCGCGTAAAACGTGGGCCACGGAAGGCATTACGGCACGCGCGTCGGTGATCGAGGGCGTCTCCACGGGGGCGGCGCATATCTTCGTCGACGACACCACCGGCACGAACGCGATCATCGTCGCTTCCGGTGCGGCCGGTACGATGAATGCAGCTGACGTCGACGCAATCGAAGCCGACATTGCCGCTGCGCGCGTATTCGTCACGCAACTCGAGCAGCCGCTCGCGGCGGCGCGCCGCGGCCTCGAGGTGGCGCGCCGGCACGGCGTCATCACCGTGTTCAATCCGGCGCCCGCGTTGCCGCTCGACGACGACATCTTCCCGTTGTGCGATTACATTACCCCCAACGAAACCGAAGCCGCCGCGCTCACCGGCGTGCCGATCGCGAATGCCGACGACGCGCGCCGTGCCGCCGACGCGCTGCTCGCCAAAGGTGTTGGCGCGGTCATCGTGACGCTGGGGGAAAGCGGCGCGCTGCTGCACTCGCCGACCCAGTCGGTGCTCGTACCGGCCTATCGCTGCGGCCGCGTGGTGGAGACCGCCGGTGCGGGCGACGGCTTCACGGGCGGCTTCGCGGCCGCACTCGCACGCGGCGACGACGCGGTAGCCGCACTGCGCTTCGGCTGTGCACTCGCGGGCATTTCCGTCACGCGCGCGGGTACGGCGCCTTCCATGCCGACGCTCGACGAGGTGAATCGCGTGCTGAATCAGCCGGCCGAACTGTCTCCGGCAAGCTCGCCGCTGTCCTGATCATTGCGAAGGCTCAAGGAGATCGTGTTCACCATGAAGTCCTCGTTTATCACTGGCAACGCTGGAAAAATGTTCGGCGACCGGCAACTGAATTTTCTGCTGATCGTCAACGTACTCGTCGTGCTGGCCGCAACGTGGCTTTCGCGCGGGCAATTCGTCGATATCGACAACCTGCAGTCGATGGGCGGGCAGTTGCCCGAACTCGGGCTGCTCGCGCTCGGCATCATGTTGTCGATGGTGTCGGGCAACGGCGGAATCGACCTGTCGGGTGTGGGGCTCGCGAACCTGTCCGGGATGGTCGCCGCGCTCGTTGTGCCGCGCTTCGTCAGCGGCGACGACTCACCGGTGCTCTATACGTCGCTCTTCTGCGTGATCGTCGTGGTGACGGGGCTGCTTGGCGGACTGCTGAACGGCGTGGTCATCGCGCGTCTGCGGCTCACGCCGATTCTCTGCACGCTCGGCACGCAACTGGTGTTCACGGGTTTTGCGGTTGTACTCAGCAACGGCGCTTCGGTACATGTCGACTATGTCGACCCCTTGTCGAATATCGGTAACGGCACCGTGTTTCAGGTGCCGATCGCGTTCTGCATCTTTATCGCCGCTGTGATCGTGCTGGGATGGCTGCTCAAGCGCAGCCCGTTCGGTTTGCGCCTCTATCTGATGGGCACCAATCCGAAGGCCGCGTTCTACGCCGGCATTCCGCCTGCGCGGATGCTGATCACGACCTATGCGATGTGCGGCGTGCTGGCCTCGCTCGCCGGTCTGATCAGCGCGACTCATACGTCGAGCGCGAAATGGGACTACGGCAACTCCTATCTGCTGATCGCCATTCTGATCGCGGTGATGGGCGGTGTGAATCCGTCCGGCGGCCACGGCCGCATCATCTGCGTGTTCTTTGCCGCCACCGTACTGCAGTTCCTCTCCAGTCTGTTCAATCTGCTGGGCGTGTCGCAGTTTTTCGGCGACTGCGCGTGGGGTTTTCTGTTGCTGCTGTCGCTCGCGTTCGCGGGCGGCGAGCGGGTGCGCGCGATCTTCGGTTTCGGCGGCGGTGGCGGCGGAGGTGGAGGTAGTACCGCAGGTTCCGGCGGCACGGCGCCGAAACATTAGCGCGCAGCACGGACGCGAGGCGAAGGCAAGGTTTCAGTACGCGGCGGACAACGAGCCCTGGCTGTCCGTGACGATGAAGTGGGGCGACATCGAACCATAAAGGAGACATCGCATGAAATTGACTCGACTGGGTACCGCGCTCGCAGCAGGCGCCCTTACGGTGGGCGTGATTGCCGCTGCGCACGCGGCAACCAACGAGACGATCGTCACGGTCGTCAAGGTGACCGGCATCAACTGGTTCAACCGGATGGACGAGGGCGTCAAGCAATTCGCGAAGGACAACCCGGGTGTGACCGCATATCAGACCGGCCCTGGCCGGGCGGATGCCGCACAACAACTGAAGATCATCGAAGATCTGATCGCGAAGAAAGTCACGGCGATTGCGGTGGTGCCCTACGATCCGCCGACACTCGAACCGGCCTTGAAGAAGGCGATGGATCGCGGCATCAAGGTGGTGACCCATGAGGCCGACAATGAAAAGAACACGATGGTCGATATCGAGGCATTCGACAACACGGCCTACGGTGCCGGCCTGAACGAACGCCTCGCTTCATGCATGCACAACGAAGGCAAGTGGGCCGTGCTGGTCGGCTCGCTCGGCAGCCGCTCGCAGGTGCAATGGGCCGACGGCGGGATCGGCAACGCCAAGGCGAAGTATCCGAAGATGGATCTGGTCGAACCGAAACTCGAAACCAACAACGACGGCGAACGCGCCTATGAAGTCGCGAAGGAAGTGCTGCGCAAGCATCCGGACCTGAAGGGCTTCCAGGGCTCCTCCTCGCTCGACGTGATCGGTATCGGCCGCGCGGTCGAAGAAGCCGGCATGCAGGGCAAGATCTGTGTGTACGGCACGGGCCTGCCGACCGAAGCAGGCAAGTTCCTTGAGAGCGGCGCGATCAACGGCATCGCATTCTGGGATCCGAAGCTTGCGGGCATCGCGATGAACAAGATTGCGCAGATGCTGATCGACGGCAAGACGGTCGAGAACGGCGCCGATCTCGGCATTCCGGGCTATACGAAAGTTACCGTGGCCAAGGGGCCGGGCAAGGGGATCATTGTGCGCGGCCAGGGCTGGGTGAACGTCGACAAATCGAACTACAAGCAGTATCCGTTCTGATATGAGTGAAGACGCAACGTCACCGCTGTCATCGCGTTCCGACACGCCGCAACCGTTTCTTGAGGTTGTCGGCGTGCACAAGCGTTTCACCGGCGTGCATGCCTTGCGCGGGGTGAGCCTGTCGTTTGAGCGCGGTCAGATTTATCACCTGCTCGGCGAAAACGGCTGCGGCAAGAGCACCCTGATCAAGATCATCTCCGGCGCGCAGCCGCCCGACGAAGGTGAGCTCGTGATCGAAGGCGTTCGGCATGCGCGGCTTTCCGCGCTGGAATCGCTCGCGGCGGGCATCGAGACCGTCTATCAGGATCTCTCGCTGCTGCCCAACATGAACGTGGCGGAAAACGTTGCACTTACCGCCGAGCTGGCCACGCACGCAGGCCGGCTCGCGCGGACCTTCGACCGCCGGGCGCTCGCGCGCACGGCAGCGCGAGCGCTGGAATCGGTGGGCCTGCCTGGCGATGCGCAATTTCAGGCGACCTTGATCGAGCAATTGCCGCTTGCCACGCGCCAGCTCGTTGCCATTGCGCGCGCGATTGCGAGCGAGGCAAAGTTCGTCATCATGGACGAGCCCACCACCTCGCTCACGCAGAAGGAGGTCGACAATCTGATCGCCGTGCTCGCGAATCTGCGCGCGCAGGGCGTGACGGTGCTGTTCGTCAGCCACAAGCTCGACGAATGCTACGCGATCGGCGGCGAAGTCATCGTGCTGCGCGACGGCCAGAAAATGGCGCAGGGGCCGATCGCGCAATTCACCAAAGCGCAGATCAGCGAGCTGATGACAGGGCGCCATCTGTCGAACGAGCGCTATCGTGAAGGCGCGTTCAGCCGGGAGGTCGTGCTCGACGTGCGCGGCTTCACGCGCGCGGGCCAATTCAGCAACGTGTCGTTCGCGCTCCATGGCGGCGAGATTCTCGGCATCACCGGTCTGCTCGATTCGGGGCGCAACGAACTTGCTCGTGCACTGGCAGGTGTTGCGCCGGCGCAATCGGGACAGGCGATGCTCGACGGCAAGGCGATTTCCTTGCGTACTCCCTCGGACGCGAAACATCATCGCATTGGCTACGTGCCGGAAGACCGCCTGAACGAAGGGCTGTTTCTCGACAAACCGATCCGCGACAACGTGATTACCGCAATGATCTCGAGCCTGAGGGACCGCTTCGGCCAGATCGACCGCACGCGCGCGCAAGCGCTTGCCGAACAGACGGTGAAGGATTTGCAGATCGCGACACCCGGTGTCGACAAACCCGTGCAGTCGCTCTCGGGCGGCAATCAGCAGCGCGTGCTGATTGGCCGCTGGCTCGCCATCGATCCGCGCGTGCTGATTCTGCATGGGCCGACGGTTGGCGTCGACGTCGGCTCGAAAGACATTATCTACCGCATCATGCAGCGCCTGTCGCAACGCGGCATCGGCATCATTCTGATCAGCGACGACCTGCCCGAGTTGCTGCAGAACTGCGACCGCATCCTGATGATGAAGAAGGGGCGCGTGGCAAGCGAATATCAGGCCGACATGCTGAGCGAAGCCGACCTGTATCGCGCGCTGCTTTCGGAAGCCGCATAAAGCACGCCGCATAAAGGATGCCGATACCCATGAACTCGCGGATCCCTTCGCGCATGAACCAGACCATGACCACCCCGAGCGTTGTTGAAGTCGCCCCCGAGGTCAAGCCACCCACCTTGATGGCGAAGCTCTCGCGTAACCCCGAATGGTTCACTGTCGCCTTGATTGCGGCGACGTGTGTGATTGTCGGCACGATCAATCCACGCTTCTTTCAGCTCGCGACATTATTCGATCTGCTGCATTCGGCCACCACCATGTCGCTTTTCGCGCTGGGCACGCTCGTTGTGCTTGCGTCCGGCGGTATCGACGTCTCGTTTACGGCAATCGCCGCGCTGACGATGTACGGCATTACGAAAGCGGTATTTGCATATTGGCCGGATGCGCCGTTCGCATTGATCCTGATCACCGGCGCGCTGGGCGGCGTGCTGCTCGGTCTCATCAACGGCATGCTGGTGCATCGCCTGAAAGCGCCTTCGCTGATCGTCACGATCGGCACGCAGTATCTGTATCGCGGCCTGCTGCTGACGTTCATCGGCACGACGTTCTTCATGAACATTCCGCACAGCATGGATCATTTCGGCCGGATTCCGCTGTTTTTCTATCACACCAGCGAGGGGCTGCGCGCCGTGCTGCCTGTCTCGGTGCTGGCGCTGGCGGTGGCCGCCGTTGTTACGTGGTGGCTGTTGAACCGGACCATGATGGGGCGCGGCGTCTATGCGATGGGGGGCAGTCTCGCCATCGCCGAGCGGCTCGGCTACAACCTGCGCGCGATCCATCTGTTCGTGTTCGGTTATACCGGCATGCTCGCCGGGATTGCAGGCATTCTGCATGTATCGAACAACCGGCTCGCGAATCCGTTCGATCTGGTGGGCTCGGAACTCGATGTGATCGCCGCGGTGATTCTGGGCGGTGCGCGCATTACGGGCGGCACGGGCACGGTGGCCGGCACCTTGCTCGGTGTGGTGCTGGTCACGCTGATCAACAGTGTGCTGATTCTGGTTGGGGTGCCGAGTACCTGGCAGAAGGTGATTATCGGTGCGTTTATTCTGATCGCGGGGACGTTGTTCGCCTTGCAGCGCAAGAGCTGAAACCGGCCGCCCGGCGTGGTGCCGGGCTGCAAGCGCATTCATTTGCGCTTGCGAAGCTCCTGGCCCTTTTCGGTGATGATGGAATCGAAGTCGTCGACTTGCGAGAAGCGCACCGCCTTGACGACGCCGAACTTGCTCTGGTCCACCACCAGATGCCGTTCGACGGCACTTGCCATGGCTGCCTGCTTGAGCGCGACTTCGTGAAAATTCCAGCATGTAACGCCGCGCGCGCTGTCCACGCCGCCCGCGGAAATAAATGCCTTGTTGATGCCCATACGGCGCAGCATCTCCAGACTCTCTTCGCCCGCAAACGAATCTGAAGACGGCACGTAGACGCCGCCCAGCAGAATCATCCGCACATTCGGCTTGCGCCGCAGAATCTCCGCCACGTTCAGCGAATAGCAGACCACGGTGACGTGACGCTCGAGCGGAATCAGACGCGCCAGCGTGGTGAGCGTGGTGCCGCAATCGATGAAGATCGTTTCGTGGTCGACGACGAGTTTCGCGGCAATCGCGGATGCTTCCGCCTTGGCTTGCGCGAAGTGATCCTGCTCGGCTTCGAGTGAATAGCCGGCGGTATTGGGTACGTCGGTCGCGCTGACAATGTAGCCGCCGAGATACGTGAATCGTTCCGGACTGCCTGCGATGTCGCGCCGGACAGTCATCTCCGATACGTTCAGCAGGGTGGCGGCGTCGCGCAGGCGCATGACGCTCTGCTTGGCCAGCGCATCGGCGAGGGCGCGGAGGCGGTCGGGTTTCAGCATGGAGGTCCTGTCGCGCAGTAGGGAAAGGCGTTATGTTTTGTTCGAGTTGATGAGAGAATTATAACAAGAGCTTGTCAGCGCGGCGAGCCTGTTTGAGCCTCGATTAAGCCTCGAATATGAAGACTTCGACGAATGGGAGGGATGGTCTGGACGAATCGACCGTCGGCATCACGGCATGACGGCAAGGTCGAAGGGGGAGGTGGGAAGCGATACGGCGGTTTGCCGCTCGCGCATGGCGCGAGCGGGCGGGGAGCAACGATTACTGCTTGATGCCTTCGGCCTGAATGTGCAATGTGGTTTGCATCTTGAAGCCGTAGGTCTTGCCGAAATCGATACCGAAATCGTCGCGATTGAACGTCGCGGTCGATTCAGTGCCGCACACTTCGCGCTTGAGCATCGGGTTGATGAAGCACTTGAACGATTCGATCTTCAGGTTGACCGGTTTGGTGATGCCGTGCATGGTCAGGGTGCCGATCACTTCCACCGGCTTGTCGCCGTCGAAGCGGATCTGCGTGCCCTTGTAGGTCGCGCTCGGATACTTGGCGGCGTCGAAGAACTTGTCGGTGACCAGTTCAGCGTCGAGCTTGTCGTTACCGATATCCACCGAGCTCATGTCGATCGTCACGTCTACCGTGCCGGTCTTTGCCGCGCGGTCCAGCACCACGGTGCCGCTGCTTTTCTTGAACTTGCCGCGCCAGATCGACAGTCCGCCGAAGTGATCGGTTTCGAAGCTCGGGTAGGTGTGCGTGGGATCGAGCTGATATGTATCGGCGGCCATGGCGTTGAACGACAAAGCGGTGGCCAGCGCGCCTGCGGCGAGCAAAAGTTGTTTTTTCAAGTGATTCTCCAGGTTTCAGAAAGTGCTGTGACGCTTCGGTGTGTTGCGTTACTTCTTCGAAGCGACGATGTGAAATTTGATGACGACTTCGTCGGCGACAACCGACGTGTCTTTCCATTCGCCCGTGCCGACATCGAACTGCGAGCGCTTGATCGGCAAGGTGCCGTCGAAGGTTTGAGTGTTGCCCTGGCTGGCGATCGTAACCGGCACCACCACGGTCTGCGATTTGCCTTTGATGGTGAGCTTGCCGGTGATCCTGTACTGATTGCCGCCGGCCGGCGCGATCGCGCTCGAAACGAAAGTCGCGGCCGGCCAGGTCGCGCTGTCGAACCATTCCTTGCCTTGGGCCTGTTTGTTGTAGTCGTCCGCACCGAGGTCGTAACTGCCGGTGTCGATCGAGACATTGGCGCTGCCGGCGGTTGGCTTGGCCGGATCGAAATTCAGCTGCGCGGAGAACTTTTTGAATTTGCCGTCCACCGGCACGTTCATCTGCTTCGTCGTGGCGATGACGCTGCTTTTGCTCGTGTCGACATCGGCGTGCGCGAGGCTTGCGCCGAAGAACGAGAGGGCGGCAGCGCCGGCCAGAATGGAGTGGTAGAGAGTTGATTTCATCGTGGTACGCATCCTATCGAACTCATGCGCGCTGATTGCGCACTACGGGGAATTAGATTGCCAACCGGCTGTAGCCAATCGGCTGTGACCAGACCGTGACCCGGCTGTGGCCCGGCTGATGCCTGTGTTACTTGAGGAACGGAATCATCCGCGCGAGTAATCCGTCGCGGTCGACAAACTGATGCTTGAGCGCCGCCAGTACGTGCATGACAACGAGCGCCAGCAGCGTGTAGTTGAGCAGTACGTGGACGGTGCGCAGGCTTGCCTTGAGCGCCTGGTCGGGGCCGATCAGGGTGGGCAGCGGTACGATGCCGAGGTACACCACCTGAATGCCCGCGGCCGAGCTATAGAAGTAGCCGGACAGCGGAATGGCCAGCATCAGCGCGTAGAGCACGCCATGCACGAGGTGGGCCGCCGCCTTCTGCCACGTGGGTGTCGCGCGATCGAGTGCAGGCGCGCGGTGCGTGGCGCGCCACAGCACGCGGGCCACGGCCAGCACGAAGACGGTCACGCCGATCCATTTGTGCCATGAGAAGTACGCTTGGTGGGCGTGAAGCCGGGGATATCGGTCATGATCCAGCCGATATAGAACCCGCAGGTGATCAGCAAGGCAATCAGCCAATGCAGGGCGATGGCAGGGCCGCTGTAACGCTCGACGTCTGAAGGACGGGGGTTCATGAATTCATGCTCGCTATTCGTGAGGCGCGTGATGCTTACCGCGTGCGCTATGTCGCGTGTGAATGCGGATGGTAGGGACGCCGATGAAAACTGAATAGACGGGCAGAAGAGAACAGATTGTTCTAGCCGTGACGCTAATGAGGATGGAATAAACGCGCGTGACCGCCTGCGGGGCGTGGCACGTCACTTGCACCCCGTTTCCGGCTGTCTTGCGGTCATAGGTTATGCTGCGCTCCACGGCCGCGCTCGCGCGCCATCCAGATCATCCAGAATCAGAATCCAGGACTTGTCCATTGAATTCCGTCTTCCTATCCTGGGGTATTGCCATTGCCGCCACGGCCGGCGTCATTACCCGTCCGTTCAAATGGCCCGAGGCCGTGTGGGCCGTCGCCGGTGCGTTACTGCTGGTGTCGCTCGGCCTGCTGCCCGTCGACCTGGCCGTCGAGGCGGTCGGCAAAGGCACGGACGTCTACCTCTTCCTGTTCGGCATGATGCTGCTCTCGGAAGTCGGGCGTCGCGAAGGTCTGTTCGACTGGGTGGCGGTATTCGCGGTCAACCATGCCAAAGGTTCGCCGCGAAAGCTCTTTTTGCTGGTCTATCTGGTCGGCGTGGTCATTACCGCGTTTCTATCCAACGACGCGACTGCGGTCGTCCTCACGCCGGCGGTATTTGCCGCCGCCAAAAAAGCGAAGACGCATCCGTTGCCTCTGCTCTTCGTGTGCGCGTTCATCGCGAATGCCGCGAGTTTCGTGCTGCCGATCTCGAACCCAGCCAACATCGTGCTGTACGGCAATCACACGCCCGCGCTCGGCGCCTGGCTGCTGCGCTTCACGCTGCCTTCGCTGCTGTCGATCGTCGCGACCTATCTGCTGTTGCGCTGGACCCAGCGCGAGGCGCTCGCCGGTACTTGCGAGGCCGATCTGGAGCCAGTGGCGTTGTCGTCGAGCGGGCGCGTCGCGCTTGGCGGGATCGCGGTGACTGCCGTCGTGTTGCTGACGGTTTCCGCGTTCGATGTTCCGCTCGGCTTGCCCACCGCGATACTCGGCGCGCTGACCGCGCTGGTCGTGCTGGTCCAGGAGCGCAAATCGCCGCTGCCGATGATCCGGGAGATATCGTGGAGCGTGTTGCCGCTGGTCGCCGGCCTATTCGTGCTGGTCGAAATGCTCGATCACACGGGCGTCATCAGGACGTTCGTCAATCTGCTGCAAGACGCGACGCGGCACAATGAATTCTCGACGGCCGCTTGGGCGGGCAGCGTCATCGCGATCGGCAGCAATCTGATCAACAATTTGCCGGCCGGCCTGATCGCCAGTTCGACCGTGATGCAGGCGCATAGTCCGGAGCGGGTGATCGACGCGCTTTTGATTGGCGTTGATCTGGGGCCGAACCTGTCGATCACCGGCTCGCTCGCCACGATCCTCTGGCTCAACGCCATTCGTCGCGAGGGCGAGGACGTGAGTTTCATGAAGTTCCTGAAAGTCGGGGTCGTAGTGATGCTGCCGGCGCTCGCGCTGGCGCTTGCCGCGCGGATCCTGATCTAGGTTCCCGTCGGACGCAAGGGCGGCTTGGCCACCAGCGTCGGCACGGACTGTTCGAGCGATTGCAGCACAGCTTCGAGCCGCGCGAGGCGCGCGCGCTGGGCGGGCATCAATGATGTTCTTGGAAGCATGAGCAATCGCTGACGCCAATAGGACAACGGGATACGATCGTTAGCGGAGATCAGCCCAAATACGCGTTCGAGATGGGCGATTTCCTTATCTATGTGTTGGAAGCTCATCAAGCGTTCCTGAAGAAGAGGAATGGGCAACGAAGCGTTGTGGGCGGAATTCCATAAGTTGGAAAGATCAGACCGATCCGGCTAACGGATGCTAAACACGCTCGGCGTTGGTAATCCGTTTGAGCAAATCCCGTACCGCATCCCTCTGTTCTGATGCGATGTCGAGCTTTCAAACGTCCTGCATTGCCCTGATGGATTGACTTCGTCCAGTCTCGGAGGCTTCTGGACGGAGCAGGTCTTCTGTCCGTTTTAAATCACGCAATGCATGGAAATGGTTAATCGGACGCTTAAAAGCCGGGCTCATTTCGCATCTTTGTCTGTAAGCCGTGGCGATTTAACACTGGACAAGGTGTTTTCGCGCGGCACGCCGGCCATTCTTCAGGGGAACGGGAATTCACCAGGAATCTTTGTGGGCAGCATGGCTTATGCTGGTTCAACGGCTATTGCCGTAACCGGTACATCGGACACGAACCCGCGGAGCGCGCGTTTGCGTCCCCGGTTCGGCACCATCTAACGCGGCACCACCATGACAGGCTGAGCGTAAGTAACGACGGACGCGGGCACGATTGCGTAGCGGGTCGGCGCGGGCAGCAACACCGGCGTGCCGGCCGCGACCGCCACCGGAATCGGAGCGGGTGGGGGCGCCACCACATAGACCGGTTTGACCGGCGCATAGCCGTAGTAATAGACGGCGCGTGGCGGCGGCGCGTAGATGACGGTGGCGGGTACGGTGACGATTACCCGGGCGAACGCTGTCGACGAACAGGCGAGACCGATGGCGGTGAAGGTAGAGGCGCAGACTAGACGAATACTCACTTTATACTCCTGAGACGTGTTGAACGGCGTGGCGCATGTGCCGGTAAAGAAAGGCGGCTGATTCGGATTGCTTGATATGTCATCCGAACCGCTGGAGCGCTTTGGTTGCTTAAGGTACTTAAGGTGAATAAGGTGCCGGTAGCGCCGGCAGACGAAAGATACGCAAACTGCGTTCGAAACGGCAGCGCGAACTTATTTCATTTCATGTCGCGCGAAAGGAGTCGTGAAGACAGGCGTGCATGTGGTTGAAGCGCGCGACGTGCCACAACGTGCCACGAAGGCCGCGCGCTGTGCCCCTTATGCCGACGTAACCGGACCATGAAACACGGCGACATGATTCTGAAATTGCCTTCCAGTCGCGCTTGCTTAAAAATCCGCTCTGTCATCGAACGGATCGCGGCGGTTTGCAGGCGACGCACGATGGTTTAATCGAGGAATCAGTCATGAAGAAGTTAATCGCCGTTGTGTTGCTGTGCTGCGCATCCACCGTCACGTTTGCTCAAACAACCGCACCGCAAGGTGGCAATCCCCAGCGCATGGAACGCATGGTGCAGCAACTGCAAACGCGCTTTGCGAATGCCAACACCACGCACGACGGCAAGCTCACGAAAGAACAGGCCGCCACAGGCATGCCGATGGTCGCGAAGCATTTCGATGAAATCGACACGCAGAAAGCGGGTTACATCACGCTGCCGCAGATCATGGCATTCATGCAGGAACGCGGGGCAGCGCACTGAGCGGCGCGGGCATCGGCGGGATCGTGGGATGGCTGTTTATCCCGTCGTTCTACGTGTTGTCGCCGCGCGAGGCAGAACGGCACGCGGCGCGCCATGCACCGCCCGACGCTTGAACCGAGGAGCTGTCATATGGATCGCCCCGCCAAAATTATCGTGCTCGACGACGAAGTCGAACTGCGCAACATGTTGCAGCGTTTCCTGCGTGGCCATGGTTTCGACGTGCGGGTCGCGGAGGACAGCAAACGGCTCGACCGCTATCTGCAGCGCGAGCCGTTCGATCTGCTGGTGCTCGATCTGATGATCGGCGAAGAAGACGGCCTCGAGATCTGCGCCCGTCTGCGCGAGCAGGGGCAAACGCTGCCGATCCTGATGCTGACCGCCAAGGGCGATCCGCTCGACCGGGTGGTGGGCCTCGAAACCGGCGCTGACGACTACCTCGCCAAACCGTTCCTGCCGCGTGAACTGGTGGCGCGGATCAATGCGCTGCTGCGCCGCCAGAAGATGGCTTCGGGCGACGTCACCGTGACTTCGCAGAGTGTGCGCTTCGGCGATTTCAGTCTCGACGTAGGCAAGCAGGAGTTGTCGCGCGCGGGCGAGTTGCTGGAGATTCATTCGGCGCAGATGCTGCTGCTGGTCGCGCTGGCTTCTTCGCCGAACCGGCCTGTGAGCCGGGACAATCTGCTGGCGCGCGCCCGCGGGCGCGAGCACGATGCGCTCGATCGCAGCATTGACGTGCAGGTGCTGCGGCTCAGGCAGATCGTCGAGGACGACCCGTCGAAGCCGCGCTTCATCAAGACCGTGTGGGGCATCGGCTACATGCTGGTCGCGGACGTCGACTCATGAGCCGCGCGTGGCTGCAGCGCGCGCTGCCGAGAACGCTGCTGGCGCGCAATATCGTTTTGCTGATCGTCCTGGTGATGCTGAGCCAGGTGTGTTCGCTCGGTGTGCTGCTGCACTATGTGCAGCGGCCGCGTGTCGTGCGTGCGGCCGCCGTGTTCGCCACCTACGTGAGAACGCTCGACAGCCTGCTTCAAGCCACACCGCCGAACGCGCGCGCCGGATTGACCGGCCGCCTCGACGCGCGTGAGCAACTGCCCGCCGAGGCGTCGGTCAAGCCGCCGCCCAGTTTGTTGCTGGCCTATCGCACGTATCAGCGCAGCGTGTTTCTCGACAGCTTGCGCGCGCATCTGCCTGCCGATATGCCGGTGCTCTGGCAGTCCGAAGGCGGCCAGCGGTTGTGGATTCGCATGCATGCGCCGGCCGATGCGCCGCATTCGCCGTACTGGATCGCGCTGCCGATTCCGGAGGATGCACAAGGCGCTGGCCTCGACGCCGCGATCCTGTTGTCGCTCGGTCTGGGTGCGCTGGCGGCGCTGACCGGCTACGTGATCCAGCGCCATCTGAACCAGCCGCTGCGGCAGTTGACGCGGGCGGCGCGCCGCGTGAGCGCGGGCGAAACCCCTGAGCCGTTGCCGACCGACGGTCCCACCGAGATCGCTGCGGTAAGCAGCGCATTCAATCAGATGACGCATACGCTGCAGCAAGCCGAGGCAACGCGCGCGCTGATGCTGGCAGGCATCTCACACGACATCCGCACGCCGCTCACCAAACTGCGGCTCTCGATGGCGATGGCGATGCCGGACGGCAGCGACAGCAGCTTTGTCGTCGCAGCGGAGTCCTATCTGGACCAGATCGAAACGATCTTGCAGCAGTTCATGGATTACGCCGGCAGCGGCGAGCGCGAAGCGGCCGAACGC
Source organism: Paraburkholderia sp. BGA-UO-ETr-F12 (assembly GCF_059567945.1). Lineage (NCBI taxonomy): Bacteria > Pseudomonadati > Pseudomonadota > Betaproteobacteria > Burkholderiales > Burkholderiaceae > Paraburkholderia > Paraburkholderia sp. BGA-UO-ETr-F12. Next base: position 102,594 of record NZ_JCAQOZ010000044.1, read on the forward strand.
GGCGATCTCAATGCACTGATCGAGCGGCTCGCGGGCGATTTCGCGGGGCTGGGCCATGAATTTGAGCTTTCGCTGGCGGTTTTGCCGGCGATCGCGTACCGGCCGATCAGCATGATGCGGCTCCTGATGAACCTCATGCAGAACGCGATCGTCTACGGCGGCAGCGGGCTTGCCGTACGAAGCTGGGCCACAGGCCAGGCCGTGTATGTGGCGGTTGGCGATCGCGGCAAAGGGCTTTCGGCGGAGGAACTGGAACAACTGAAAGCGCCGTTTCAGCGCGGCCGCAATGCGCGCGCGCACAGCGGCGGTACCGGGCTGGGGCTTGCGATTGTCGAGCGGATTGCACGGCTGCACGGCGGCAGCCTGCAGTTTCATGCGCGCGAGGGCGGTGGCCTGGAAGTGTGGGTCGTGTTGCCGCGCGCATCCTGATCGGGCCCGCTCATTTCCTGTCCAGCCACGCGTCCAGCCCGACCCGGAAAGCCACGCCCGCGATAACCGGCACGGTCAGCATCAGAATGATGCCGAAGTTGGGAATCTCGTCGCCGTAAGTGATTGGACCGTAGAGCACGACCGTTGCCACGATCGCGAAGACCACCACGCCGATCGCAACCATCAGAAGGTTGCGCGACGTAACGGACAGATCCTTGCGCTTTGCGTTGCCCGGTTCGGTGCTGGTAGCCGGGACTTCGTCGTGTTGGGCGGGCATGATGGTTCTCGTGGCTGGAAAAGTGCCGTGTAAGGCGCGGCTGCAAATTCAAATCGAAACGTGATGACAACGCGCGGTAAGGAAACGTAATGCGGGACCCGATGCCCGGCGTAGTGCCATCGCCCGGCAACGGATCGCACGCCGGGCGGCACGCGTTCGCATCATACCCAGGGTCGTTCGCGCCGCGCACATCAAACCGCGCCGGCCAGTAATCCCGCGGCGACGATCAGCAGCACCAGGGCGGCAATCGCGCTGAACCGGTAGTCGCGTTGATGCAGGAACATCCCTAACATCAATATAAGCCGCATTATCGGCAACAGGATAAAAAGCGCGATGCCAGCGGTCATAACATGCATGCCGGCTGATATCGAGAGCATTTCGGGCAGCGTTCGCATGCCGGATAGCGCGCTTGCAAGCTTGCCAAGCTTGCCGTCGCCGGTACGAAGAAGGCTAATTGCAAGGCCGATGGCAACGATGCCCGTTGCCACCCATGTGCCGTAGTGCAGGAGTCTCGCCAGCCAGTGTTCGAGCCGTCTCCCGGTCGACGCGGCGCCGCTCATGCCGACGCGCCGAAGAGGTGGACGCCGAATGCTTCGAGCAGCATCTGCACGGCCAGTACCGCCAGTACCAAGACAAAGAGCACACGCAGCCTGTCGCCCGACAGGCGCGTGAGAACCCGCGCGCCGAGCACGGCGCCGACGACGGAGCCCAAGGCCACCGGGCCGGCGATTGCCGCCACGATGTCGCCGCGCAGGAAGTAAGCGCCGGCGCTGGCTGTCGCCGTCACGCCGATCATGAAGTTGGAGGTGGCGGACGAGACCTTGATCGGCAGACGCAGCGCCGTATCCATCGCCGGAATCTTGAGAACGCCGCTGCCGATGCCGAGCAACGCCGAAATCAACCCCGCGCCGTACATAAGGGACAGGCCCAATGGCACGCGTTGCACGCGATAGTCGACGTCGCGTCCGAGCGCGCGGTCCGGATAGCTCGAATCCAGGCGCAACGCAGCGCCCCACGACTGCGCGCCCGGCACGGCAGTGCCATGACTGATAACCGGATCGGCACGCCGTGCCAGCATTTGCTGGGCGGAGAGCAGCAGAATGACGGCGAAAATAAAAAACAGCACGGGCACCAGAATGAGCCCACTCAACAGGACGCCGGACAACGCGCCGAGCGTGGTGGCGGTTTCCAGAACCACGGCAAGCCGGACATTGGTCAAGCGGCCGCGCAGGAAGGGTGCGGCGCCTCCGCACGAGCAGGCGATCACCGAAACGATGCTGGCGCCAATGGCGATGTGAATGTCGAGGTGGCCGAACATGGTCAGGATGGGCACGATAAAAATGCCGCTCGCCATGCCGAGCACGCCGCCCAGCGCGCTGGTCCCGAGCGACACCGCGAAGAGCCACAGCGTGTAGCCCAGATCCATCGCTGCCTGTGCGCCGGTCATGGCAGGTTCGGCTTGCGCCGGGCGAGGCGGGTAACGAACTGGATCTGATCGCCCCGGTAATACAGCTTTTCATAATCGACCGGGCGGTTTTCGTCGCTGTAGGAGGTTCGCTCGATCAGGAAAATCGGGCTGCCCGTCGCGACTTCGAGGGCCTGCGCAACGGCGGCGTCCGCGGCGATTGCCTCCAGCCGGTATTCCGCTTCGATCAGGGCAACGCCGTACTTCTCTTCGAGCAGCGTGAAGATCGGCTCTGCTTCGAGATCGTTTTCGATGATCTTTTCGCCGATGTCTTTTGGCAGCCAGGTTTCGTCGAACGAAAGCGGCGTGCCGTCGGCGATGCGCACGCGCTGAATGTGGACGACGGGCGTACCCGGTTTGAGCGCCAGTTTGCCGGCCACGGTCTCGCTGGCGGTTTCGACCTGCCGCGCCAATAGACGGGCGCTCGGATGGCGGCCGTGCGCACGCATATCCTCGACAAAACCGCTCAGTTCGGTAAGCGGCTGCGTGAGGCGCGGCTGGGTGACGAAGGTGCCTTTGCCACGGCGGATTTCGATCAGACCGCGCGTAATCAGGTTCTGCACCGTTTTCTGCAGCGTGGTGCGGCTAATGTTGAAACTGGCCAGCAGGCTCGCCTCATTGGGTAATTGTGTGCCCGGCGGATAGGTGCCGTCTGCGATCCGCGCGGCAAGCACTGCTTCGACCTGCGCGTAGAGGGGGAGTTGGCTGTTTCGGTCGGCGTTCATGTATGACATCATGACGTCATGATGTCTTGAAGTCAAGGCAAAACAGGTTGCGCACCAATGGGTGGGGCAGCGGATCGATATGCGCGAAGATAATCTCGCCGGCCTGGACACCGAGGTATCCGTACAGGCCAGGGCGCGGGTCAAGTGAACATCCGCGCGCGATGGTCGACTATCTCGCCGCCCAGTCATGGGTACTCGACGCGTGGTTCGTTCCATGAGCGTCCCTAGGTATTTCACTGACTACGCCTAATGAATCTTTGGATTCCGAATCTTCATGGAAATAGGTGACGGTCCATGGAGGCTTCAGATTCATTACGGGTATAGCGTTCACATAATGCAGACGATAAATAAGTTTTACTTTCCGATTTTCCGTCGCGCCGCCATTGTGTGAGCCAGACAGCCAGTCTATAGCCACAACTCATGCGCTGCGCGGCTGCATTCATGAGAAACGTGGCTTTCATCTTCAGATGAGCATTTCTTAAGATTCCTTAAGAAATTGTTCGTCGATCGTCGTCGTCCGGGAGCGGGTTGGATTTCAGTACTCACGCCCATCCCCGGACCGACGGTCAGGCCAATAAACTGAAAGGAGACGAATCGATGGAAAAGCGCATGATGACCTTGATGTTGCTCGCGGCGGCCACCTTGACCGGCTGCGGAGGTGGAAATGACGTCAGCACGCCGACGCCGCCAAAGCTGTTGACGAACATCGCCGTACCCAATGCTTCGAGCCCACCATTCAGTTTCGACATTGGCTACGTCGAGGCCGGCAAGTACTTTCTTTCCGACCGCAATAACAAGGCAGTCGATGTCGTGGACACCGGATCAAACGCGTTGATCGCACAGATTCCAGGGCCGTTCACCGGTGCCGGCGCCACGACAGACGAGTCCGGTCCTGACGGAATCGTAGGTGTCACCGGCACGAACACGATCTATGTTGGCGACGTCGACTCAGTCAAGGTGATCGATACTGCTGCGCAGAAGACGGTCAACACTATCGTCATCAGTCATTCCGGATCGCGTGTCGATGAAGGGTGCTACGATCCTGACGATCATCTTGTGATGTTCGCAAGTCCCGGAGACTCACCACCGTTCGTCACGTTGATTTCCACGCTGACGCAAACAGCGGTGGCGAAGCTTTCTTTCAATGGTTCGTCGGGGCTCGAAGCGTGTACATATGATCACGCCTCGAAGAGTTTTCTGATCAACAATGATGGGACTGCTGCCAATCCCGATGGCGAACTCGATGTCATCACCGCCAGTTCTGCGGCAGCGGGAAGTCCATCCGTCAGCAAGTCGTTTCCGTTAGGGAAATGTGGACCCGCGGGAATCGTGCTTGGCCCAAATAATGACGTGCTTGTTGGATGCGATCCGCCCGCGGGCGACCCGCTGATCACGCTGATTCTCGACCGTACGAGTGGCGCAATTCAAGCGAGCCTGCCATTTGGCGGGGTGGACCAGGTCAGTTACGATCCGGCTTCCAATCGCTATTTCCTCCCGGCCCGTCATTACGTCACGAGCGGTATCGCCGCGACATCGGGGTTTAGCCCGCAGATGGCCGTAATCGATGGTACGTCACGGCAATTGCTCTTCAAGATTCCGGTGGGCACCGGCGCGCACTCTGTTGCTATCGACAGCACGCTTGGGCGAGTGTATGTGCCGTTCCAGCCCGGTGCGGCCAGCTTCCCCAACGGCGGAATCTCGGTGTTCTCAACCCACTAGTCTGTCGCATGCGGGTCATAGCCCTGGCGGGCCGGACCGGAAGGCGATTGCCGTAGGGACGTTTCCGCGATGGCTCGATGGGCGCCGCCACCCGTGCTCCACGATCCGCTGGGTTTGCGGATATGGGGCGCGGGTGGTGACCGTCTTCATCGTAGCGGACGTTCAAAATCTATCGAAGTCCGCTACGGCAATCCCTCATACGTTTGACTGTCGTGCCCCAATGCCAGTACGTCAGTGATAGGTCGTCGTGGACGACTGCAGCTTCGTCAGCGCGCCGCGTTTGAATCGAAACCAGCCTTGCGAACCTTGCATCACGACCTCATCGCCTTGCCAGAACACGCGCTTGACCGTCATGCGCGTGCCACAGCGCTGCACAAGTGGAGGACGGTCGCGCAAGTCGTACAGCACCGGGCCGGAATCGGTCTGCACGAGCATGCGCTCTACAGTGTCATTGTTCCCGGCCATGTCATCGAAATGCGTGAGCGTGTTCGCGCCAAACCGATCGAAAATTTGCTGGTCGAGCATTGCCGCAAAATCGTGATCGGCGCGCACGAATTGCAGTTTGCCCGAGGGCGTGCCGAGCGGGCCGGACGCGTTGCTTTGCGCATGAACGCAAGTCGCGAAAGTGGCAGCCGCGAGCGCGGCGGCGAAGAGTCGTCTCATGGTGCCTTTCAGGTTTAGCGGTGTGTCTCCGACAAAGGAGCACGGCTCGCCATTGTTTCCGGGGAATATTGTCGTCGATTCTGGTCGGCATGTCGAAGCCCGGCAACTGGCCCAACATGGCTTCAGATGGAATTGACGACTGGCCGACTCCATCTCCGGCCGGCTTGTCAGCAATCCAGGAGCTTTTGTCGAATGCCCCTGATGGGCCGGTTGCCGGTTGGGCCAACTGCGCGCCGAAACCGCTCACGACGGGATCGGACCGACCCCCAGGATACGCATCAATGTCCTCGCGTTTCTCTGCCCCTGATCCTCGAAGCAGTTATTGAAGATCACATGAGTACGGCCCGCCCGCGTCGCGATTGCGCGGATCGACGCGGCCAGTTCGTTCAGTTCGTCGTCGTTATAGTCGTAGTCGAAACGATCGGCGGCGCTTGCCGCGCCCGTCGCGCCCCACGCCTGCGTATTGCGGCCGTGCAGACGCACCATGGCGAGTTCGGGATGCGTTGCTTCCCATACGGTGTGCACGCGGTTCGTCACGTCTGGCGGGGCGTCGACGATCACGTGGACGAGGCCGCGCTCGCGCAGAAAATCGAGTGTCCATTGCGCGTGCTGGTCGTCGAACCAGGTCTGATTGCGAAACTCGACGGCCATCAGATAGTCCGCCATGCGCATCCGGCACGTTTCGACAAGCGCGAGACCGTCCGGCGAGCGGGTGATCCACGGCGCGAACTGAAATAGCACCGCGCCGAGACGACCGCTCGCGCGCAGCGGTTCGAGCGCTTCCCGATAGCGCCGCCATAGTTCGTCGAGAATCTCGGCGGGGAGATCACCGTAATAGACGTTCTTCTTGCGCGGCCCGGTGATGCCCGCCGGCAACGCCATCGCGATGTCTTTGGGCAGGACGTCGGGTGAAGTCTGATGGCCGGTAAAGAGCCGGAACGATTTGAAATTGAACGTGAAGCCGGCGGGCGTGCGCTCGCTCCACAACTGGGAATTGGGTGCCGACGGCAACGCGTAGTAAGCCGAATCGACTTCGACGAGCGGAAACTGCGACGCGTAAAAACGCAGCCTTGCTTCCGCGCTGCTGCTGCCGCGCGGATAAAAGCGCTTGCAGGCGATCAGCGTCTTGTCGGTCCAGCCAGCCGTGCCGCATCGGATGTCCATCGGCGGTCCGTGTGATTGCGCGAAGGACTCCGCTAGGAGGCCGCCTCCGTGTGATCGAGCCACTCGGCGAGTTGGTGCCGCAACTGCGAGATATCGAGCGGCTTGCCGAGCAGCCGTGCGCCCGGGATGGTGTCGCCGATCTCGGCATTCTCGCCATAACCCGACACCAGCAACACGCGGATGTCCGGCTGCTGACCGAGCACCGCGCGCGCCAGGTTGTCGCCGGACATGCCGGGCAACGTCAGGTCCGTGAGCAGCACATCGAAGTGCTGCGTGGGCACCAGTGGCAGCGCTTCTTCGGCGCTCGCGACCGCGGTGCAGTCGAAACCCAGCGCACCGAGCAGATCGTTGAGCGCGTCGCGCGAATCGGCGTCGTCTTCGACTAGCAGCAGACGAGCCGGCGTACCGGCTTGGGGGACCGCCGAACTCGTCAGGGAATCCACTGGCGAGCTCGCGGTGGCGCCTGCGAGCGAACTCCCGGTCAAAGCGGCAACCGCATGCGGACTTTCGCGCGGTTCGGATACGCCGGATGAGCCGGCCGGATCGTACACCGTGCGCGGCACGCAAGGGGCGATGCGTCCATCGCCCACGCTGACGACTCCGGCGTTCAGCACGGCGCGCACCTTGCGCGCGAGATCGTCGCGCCGGTAGGGTTTGGAGAGCAGCGTGATGCCGGCGTCGAGCTTGCCGTGATGGACGATTTCGTCGCGTGTATAGCCGGACGTGAAGAGCGTTGGCACCGTGGGCGAGCGAGCCGCCGCGCGCTGCGCCAGTTCCACGCTTTTTACCTGGCCGGGCATCACGACGTCGGTAAACAGCAGATCGATCGGCACATCGCTGTCGATGAACTCCAGCGCCGCATCGCCACTGGATGCAGTCAACACCTTATAGCCAAGCTGCGCGAGCATTTCGACGGCGGTCAGACGGACATCCGCATCGTCCTCGACCACCAGAATCGTTTCGCCGCCGCCCACCGGCGCCGCAGTCTGATCGGCGGTTTCGACAGTTTCGGGCTCGCAGCAGCGCGGGAAAAATAGCGAGACCGTGGTGCCGCGTCCCAGCTCGCTGTCGATCATCGTATGGCCGCCGCTTTGTCTGACGAAACCGAACACCATGCTCAAGCCCAGGCCGGTGCCATGACCGTCGGGCTTGGTCGTGAAGAACGGTTCAAACACGCGCTCGAGGATTTCGGGCTTCATGCCGGTGCCCGTGTCGGTCACTGAGAACACCACGTATTCGCCCGGCGAGAGTTCCGGTTCGCCACGGCAGAACTGGGCGTCCAGCACACGGTTCGTCGCGCGCACGGTGAGTGTGCCGTCCGCTCGCATTGCATCGCGGGCATTGATCGCGAGATTGAGCAGGGCGTTTTCGAGCTGGTTGCGATCGACCTGCACATTCCACAGGTCGTCGCTCAATACCGTTTCGATCTTGACCGTTTCGCCGAGCGCCCGGTGCAGCATCTCGCTCATGCCGGCCAGCAGGCGGCGCGGGTTCAGCACGGTAGGCGAGAGCGGCTGGCGCCTCGCGAAGGCGAGCAGGTGCGCGGCCAGTTTCGCACCGCGTTTGACGGCGTCGGTTGCGGCGGACAAGCGCCGCAAGGTGGCCGGATTGCAGTCCGCATCGGCGGCGAGCATTTGCAGATTGCCGTTGATCACTTGCAGCACGTTGTTGAAGTCGTGCGCGACGCCGCCTGTCAGGCTGCCGATCGCTTCCATTTTCTGGGCCTGGCGCAACTGCTCTTCGGCGAGCGCGCGTGCCGAGACTTCATCAGCGACGCGTTGTTCGAGTGTTTCGGTCAACTGACGGAGCGATTGCTCGGCGATCTTGCGCTCGTGAATGTCGATCAGCACGCCGGGAAAGCGCGTCGGCTCTCCATGTTCGTTGTACTCGCACCGGCCGTTCGCCTGAACCCACATATAGTCGCCATCGGGGCGGCGAATCCTGTATTCGGCGCGAAATGGCGCGCCGGTGCGTATCGCTTCGCTCGTCAACTGCTCGTTGAGCGACTGGTCATCGGGATGGATTACTTGTGTCGCGGCATGATGCTCGACTCCTTTCGCGGCCTCGTCCAGCGGAAACGAAAAGGTGCGCGCGAAACGTTCGTCGCCGGTGACGGTGCCGGAGCGCACGTCAAGCACCCAGGTGCCGAGCACGGCGCCGGTGTTGAGTGCGAGTTGCAGGCGTTCGTTGGTTTCGCGCAATTCCGCCTCGGCGCGTTGCCGCCAGCGTTCGGTCAGTACGCGCGTGGTGGTTTCGACGACCATCGCGAGGACGCCCGCGGGGGCGCCGCTGTCGTCGGGGACCGGGCTGTAGTAGAGGTCCATCCAGACGTCTTCGGGCTTGCCGTCGCGCAGCAGAACCAGTTCCTTGTCGCGATACGACAGGGTGCCGCCGGCCAGACAGGTCACCATCACATGACGGTTGAAGTCGGCCACTTCCGGCCAGCCGCGTTCGACTGGACAACCGAGCAGATACGGATGCCGTCCGCCCGCGAAAATCGCGTAGGCGTCGTTATAGATCATGTAGCCCGGTTTCCCCCACAGGAGCACGAGGGGCACGGGCGACGCGAGCAGCATTTGAACGGCAGCGGTGAGACTGCGTGGCCAGTCTTTTATGGGGCCGAGGCTGGTCGCACTCCAGTCGAATTCGCTAATGCGCCGCGCCATTTCCCCGTTCCAGCCGGGGCAGCCGTGGTCTTGTGCCGGGAATGGCATTGCTGCGCTCCACAGAGTTCACGTCAATGAGTGTGTCCCCACTCTGCCGACGCGCATGGTGCGCGTGGATGCTCAGCAGGAGGTGGGATGAATCTTCTGCTGTGTACCGCGGGGATGAGGCGGCCACGAAGCGGCTGCGCGGCAGCAATAATTGTAGGCTAGAACGTCTCCTGTTGGCATAACAGAAGGGGCTTTGCGGAGTTCGCCGAACAATCGGCGCAAATCGCCTTGCAAGTTTTACCTGAATCGGTCGGCGTCTGCGCGTTGGATCAGAAAAGAAGCGCATATGTGACTGATTTGAACCGGCCGTCTGCTGCTCGATTGGCGCGAGACGGGCGCGTCCCGGATGCGCGTGGGTGGCGGGAAGGGGCAGGCGTGTTTCGTGCTCCGCGCTCTGGTTCGCTTGTGCTAATGGGCGCAAGGTGCGGGTTGAGCGCCACACCGGATTCGAACTTCAACAAACGCGGACGCCAGAATGCCGAAGAAAAACATCACACGAAACAATAAGTTGCCTAAGCCGGAGGTACGGCAGGCGTTATTGACTGCCCGCCGCAACGCCAAGATGGCGCGTTCGGCGCATGCCTATGTGCGCGGCAACACGAGCAAGTTCTACGAATGGCTCGACGGGATGGAGAGCCACACTTTGCCCGAGGGGCCGGCGATCTGGATCTGCGGCGATTGCCACAGCGGCAATCTTGGGCCGGTCGCCGATGGAGAGGGGCGCGTCGAGATCCTGATTCGCGACCTCGACCAGACGGTGATCGGCAATCCGGCGCACGACCTGATCCGACTTGGGCTGTCGCTGGCGACGGCCGCGCGCGGTTCGGACCTGCCTGGCCTGACCACGGTGCACATGATGGAGGCGTTGGCGGACGGCTACGAGCGCGCCTTCGACGAGGGCGCCGGCGAAGCCGATATCCATGCCGAGAAGCCGGAGGTGGTGAAGGTGGTGATGAAGGAGGCGGTACGCCGTTCGTGGCGTCATCTGGCGGAGGAGCGGATTGAAGATATCGAGCCGACCATTCCGCTGGGCTCGCGTTTCTGGCCGCTGGCCAAGAGCGAGCGGCGCGAAATCGAGGCGTTATTCGAGAAGGGATCGCTGGCGCGGCTTGCGACGGTCTTGCGTGGCGGTGGCGACGACGCGGATGTAGAGGTGCTCGATGCGGCGTACTGGGTGAAGGGATGCAGTTCGCTGGGGCGGTTGCGGTATGCGGTGCTGCTGGATATAGACGGTGCCGCGATGGATGGTGACGACCTTTGCCTGATCGACATCAAGGAAGCCGCGCAGGCGGCAGCGCCGCGGTATCCCGGCGTGCGCATGCCGCGGGATAACGCCGAACGGGTGGTGGAGGGTGCGCGGCATTTGTCGCCATCGCTGGGCGAGCGGATGCGGGCGGCGCGGTTATCGGATCGAGCTGTTGTGATACGGGAGTTGCTGCCGCAGGATATGAAGTTGACGATTGAGCAGTTGACGCAGGATGAGGCGATGAGAGTTGCGCGCTTTCTTGCGCTGGTGGTGGGGAAGGCGCATGCGCGGCAGATGGATGCGGGGGAACGCGCGGGGTGGCTTGCGGAGTTGCGGAGGAATCGGTCGAAGACGCTCGATGCGCCGGGGTGGCTTTGGAAGAGTATTTTAGAGTTGGTGAGTAGTCATGCTGTGGGGTATCTGGAGCATTGCCGGCGGTATGCTAATGAGGGGAAATAAGGGGATTTTTTCGCGGGGCGATGGGGGGTGCTGTTGCTGTTGCTGTTCTGGTGTTGGGCTTTTGGCCTTTCCTTGAATTGTTAGTGGTCTATTAGCGTTGCCCCTGTGCGGGGCGGCACCTACTTTTCTTTGCCTGCCGCAAAGAAAAGTAGGCAAAAGAAAGCGGCTCAAACCGCCAG
>NZ_JCAQOZ010000045.1:0-15207 GCF_059567945.1 Paraburkholderia sp. BGA-UO-ETr-F12
ATCGACACCGATCCGCGTGGCGATCACTGGTTACGCGTGACCGGCAAGGGCAGGAAACTGGCACGGGTCTCGCTGTCGCCGCTCGCGCGCCACCTCGCCGAACGCGAACTTCCGGTCCTCCCCGAAGCGCTGGAGTCGATCATCCACCATAGTGGGACGATTACGATGAGCGTGCGTAAGGGTGGATGGCTGGTGAACCGCTTCCGCGATAAAGGTGCTGCAGGCGTCGTTTCGCGACCGCGTGGCTGTAGCAGAGATCACCAGTTCAGGCATTTATTAGTAGCTTCAGTAACGGCATCGCGCCGCAACTGTCGCACACCTTGTTTGGATTGTATCTTCCGTCTTCGGTGAAATATCCCCTTGAATAAATGCTGGAAAAAGCCCATAAATAAGGCGTTGCGATTTCTGGTTTGACCCATCGATAGCCATATCCATTGTAACGCTCAAGCAGGAACGCAATTCCTTCGATTGTCCAGTCCTTATTTCCCGCAATTTTGTCATGCCTAAGTGCATCCAAGGCACTCTCATCCCACGTAAACGGTGGATTTCCAGATATGGGTAGCCCTTTAGGCACATGCTTTGTGCGTGCGCTCAGCGGGTCTCCGTTGTATAGATGCGCCGTCTTGCTCAAACCTGCTTCCCGATAATGGATGATCCCGATTACGTTCCATGGAACACCCGATTGCTGAGAAACGTGAGAATAAAAATCGCGGTTGTCTTCAATTCTTCTGGCGAGTCTCTCCAGCTCTTTTTCCTGTAATGGCGAGATGACCATCTTCTGCCATAGCAATCTGTATTCGTCTTTCAATGCTTCAGGGCTCGGCACTTGATGCCTCGTTGGATCCCTATCGGGATAATTCAATCCGCCAGGAACAGGTGGCTCGCGCCTCCACGCGACAGTGCCCTTGATTTCGTCAGGTCGTTCCATCCCAATACCTTTTTAGCGTGCAGATTGTAGACAGAAGCTCAGCTTCGGTGGTCACCCTCCATGCATGCTGATGCAAAACGGCAATCGACTCATGCAGCAGAACACTAATCAACGTAGACAATGCGCGGCAGGTAAGCAAACGTTGAACTGGCGCTCATGAGAGCAGCGCCAGTGCGCGTTCGGCGGAGCTACTTATGACGATACACTTCGCGCGCCGCGTTGCGGTGCAGCTTGCGGAAGTTTAAAGCGCGTCGGCCGCCGACCCCACGCTCCACATTTCGAGCCTTCTGCCCACTCCACCGCAGGATCTGGATTCCTGACATATGGAGGACGTTGTACGACCTTGCTAACCCGTATGATCCATCGTGCTTGCAATTGTCGAGTTCGCGACTATGCTTTCAATTAAACTCTTTGCTGGCATTTTTGAACAATGGTTGGAAAGGTATTTGATGAAACGGCAGCTGTATAAAATATTTTTTGCGAGAAAAATTATGTGGCCTCGTAATTTACCATTCTCTAAATCGTGGACTTTCATAGGCGGCTTCTTCCTGATTTTCTCTGAAAATACCGTAGCCGATTGCGACTGCGGGCCTACCTACTGCGTCGATACACCCGAGTATCAAAGAGTACTCGTCCAGAAGAAAGCTGCAGCAGAAGCGGCAGGCTTTCCGGGTCGCCTGATCGGACTCTACGATAGCTTGGACCGATGCGAAGCGTCCGTCACAACCAGTCCCGACGGATTCAATATTTTGCGCGAGACCAAAGAAGGCGACATATCGATCGACGAGTGGACTGCCGAAAATGAACGCAATGACGCGAAGCTCGTCAAAACCGGTGACCTCACGGCGTGCTACGTGATTCTTTCTCGACACGCGTTTGCCTGCTGCAATGGTACTAGCTTTGATCAGAGGCCCGATTACAATCAGCATCTCGACCTCAACACGGACGGCACTTTACCTTGTTCCGAGTGACTCTACGCGATCGGGATTTACCCTTCCCTGCGAACTCTCGAGCGCGTCGACCCATGATATGCCGCGTGTGGCCAGTCCGGGCGTCGTAGAAATCCGCTCTTCACGGATTAGTGCGTTTCGTCGCCAGTCTACGATCGAAGCAATACTCGCGTCGACACACCACCACTGCTTCTGCTTCTGCTTCTGCTTCTGCTTCTGCTTCTGAAACAGCTTAAACACAGGGCTGCGCCCGTACTCGCGAGGCGAGTGATATTTCAGCTCATTGTGTGATGCCTCTCGCTGGACCGTCCGGACTTATTGCGCAATGTTTACTAGGCTAATACAAGCGCGCAAATAGACCTAACGGGCATCTGCTGGAAAAAAGACGCCCTTTTACAGACATAGCGGCCGCGCCGAACTTCGCACATTGTTGAGCGCAGAAATAGACACGAAATAATTTTGCATACAAGGTGGTATTTCCACCGATTCCAATCGACGTCCACCATCCTGTTGAGCGATCTGCATAACTAGTTAGTAAAACTTATTTTTATGAGAAGGGATTCAACGAATTTGTACGGTTACTCTCGATGACTTCCTTGAGATTTCGGCTCGGATGATCTATTAATCAATGTGATGCCACGTCAGACATCATCCGGAGGAAAGGATGGACGCAAGTCGCCGGGATTTTTTAGTGGCGCTAGGATCGCCAACCCCGGTTCGCGCGCACGCGCACGCCGACGATTCAACTCATGCACTGCTGCAGCCATTGACGGTAGTGCCATTCAGCTACATACCGCCTAAACCCGAAGACGTACGCACTGCGAGAAAGATTCTAGACGGCGCACCAAAAACCACGCCGTTTGAAGTGGTGACATATTTATCGATGGCCACGGATGTGCCCGCCCAGAGTGATCCGGCACGTCCTGAGACATTTCGTGAGCGTTGGATTCACTACGTCAACCCGCTTATACGGCCAATGTTCCAGGACATTGGCTACGCACAGACTGCCGGCGCCGGGGACTGCACGGCGTGGTGTGCTACCACGGTGTCATGGTGTCTTAAACGATGCCACTACGAACTACCGCCGGACGCACCCGTCGCCAGGAGCTTTGTCTCTTACGGCAATCTCAAAAAAACACCAAAACCAGGTGACCTTGCCGTATTCCAGAACATCGATCGCCCGGCGAATGGACATGTAGGTTTCTTCGTTTCAGAATCGGATGAAAAAGTTACGGTCAGAAGTGGAAACGAAAGCCAATGGAAAGAAAAAATTCTCGCGACGGAATGCGGCGCGTCGATTGAAAACAATCTTATCGGCGATAACGACATTGTCAAGCTCCCACCCAAGCACGACAGACGACACCATCTTCGCCTCATTGGATATCGGAAGTATAGCTAGCAGGAAACTTCTCAGTTAGAAAAATGCTTCGGACCCGGCAGGTGATATTCCGTTGATCTATTGTAGTTGGAGCGCCCGCGCCAGGCACTCGCGGCGTACGACGTGCGGATAAGTATCTGAGAGAACGCGTATGGATAGAACTCCGGCTGGCAATGCTGATGTTGAAGCCTTCCCGAAGCGTCGGGGGCTATTCGAACACTATTCCGACCTGGTCGAAGCGCTGTCCGAACTCAAAGCGACAAGGCGATCGATGTTGCTCGGCGCCGCAGGAATGTCGGCGGCACTTCCGTTGATCGGCCCATTGGTGCGCGCGGCCTGTAACTTCAATTACGTCACCGGCGAACACACTGTCGAGATTTCTATTGCGGGTATTGTGGCATGGCGGATCGATCGCCGATGGTTCGACGGCAATCCCAAACTGCAGGTCCGCCGCGCCGAGTCGTCGATTCACGTCCACCTTCGTCAGGCCCTATTTCCGGGTACCAATGTGCCGGCAGATCTACTACTGCAGGCGAAGCGCGTTGGTGCCGAATGGACTGCCCGCCTGACACTCGAAGGTCTCGGGTTCGACGCCGAGGTTCCTTTTCACTTGTGGTTGTTGGGCTACCAACGCGCCAGAAGTCCGATTGCCATCGACCGGATTCATTTTCGCGGAGCACCCACACTTCGCATCGATGCCCTGCGAGGGCTGGCGAGTTTCGGCCCAGACTGGATGCTAGATCTGGAAGATTTCGAGCAGGCGTCGATGCGCATGGGTGGACAACTGGCACCTGTCGACTCAGTGCACATCGAACTGTCACGAGAGTCTTTCTCAGTCCCTCACGCCGACGTTGCCAATCACCGCCTAACTTCAGTGTGGCCTCGACTGGCGAGCAATGCGCCGCTGGACTTCACCGCGACCGTTCCCGGCGTGTCCTTGAATGCACGCCACGCCGATATCTTTATCGGCGCGTCGTCTCACTCAACACGATTGCAGGCGCAACAGCGCGACGGCACAGCGCTTCTGAATTGGCAGAGACAAGGACAAAGTCAAACCGATATACGCCTCGCGGCACAAGTTGTTCATCTCGTGCTCGACTACGCAGGACAACATCCCAGCGCAATCGGCGTGGCGCACCTTGCGGAAGCGACATGGCACGACGCAGGCGAATTTGTCGCTGAATTCAGGCACCCCGTGAATGGGGGAAAAATCTTACTGACGTCGACTGATGCGTCGTTTGACGACGACACGACAAATCGCGCAGCGGGATCGCCACGTGCGAGCCGATTTATCGTGAGCCTGTCTGGCTGCGACGTGGCGATGTTCAGAGCACGCAACGCGACCGGGTCTTCTGCCCCGCCGCAGGCATATGGCGAAGACATTATTTCGTTCGTGCATGGCCGCATTCCGCTCGACGGCTACGATCTCGACCTGCGCCGCGCGGCGGATGGGCTCGTAGTCACGCTACGTTTCAGGAACGTTGATCTGAAATTCACTTCAAACGGTTGGTTGTTGACTGGAGGAGATCGATGGCCGGGCGCGCAGTCTCTCGTCGAATTTGACTTCGGCTCGCAGCATCTGATGGAGGAAGCTATTTACATCTCCGACTGGTGCCAGCATGCGTCAGGTGGCGCATGCAACTCGTCCAGCGCAGATACGTTACCGGTTCCCGATGAAGTCGCCGCACTGGCGATGCTACGCGCGTTGGCGCAAGGAATGTGGAGCGAGTTGCCGAATCCGCCCGTCACGCTGGCATGGATGCACGAGAATCACGTGGGCGCCGAGGATCTTGCCTTTCTACTCGACGAACTCAACAGCAGCGACACCTTGCGCAACGCGTTCAGCAGATTCACACGGGATCCTCTGTTGCGCGTGCTTCTCGGCGATCGGAAACGAAAGAAGCAAGTGGGCCGCAAAGCCGAACGTGCCCAGTCGTCTCACCTTCTCTTCGAGTTTGGCGCGAACAATTGGTTACCGCTCACTCTCGACGCTCTATTCGCGTGGGCCACGCCGAATGACACCCCGCTTACTTTGGTGCGCCCGATGCGCGCCAGAGAACTCGGCGTCTTGCGTCTCACGAATGAAGCTGATCCGGATCGCCCGGTCATCACACGTCCACTTAGCCTGCGTCAACCACTTACCGAGCTCTGCGAATACGCTACGGGTATAGAGGTCCCCGCGCGGCTCGTGATAAGTCCCATCAACAAAGACGTGGCGCGTTGGAGGCAATCGACGAGTTATCTCACTACGAGCCGGGCATTGCCGCCGCGCAACGAGCTCTGGAGCGTACGCCTCGTCAACGCTCGTGTGCGCGCAGTGTTCACGCCAGACGCAAGAGCGGTGAAACCAGAGAGTTGCGCGGAATGGCCCGAGTGCCCCGACTGCCCGCCGCAGACAGATGTTATTACGGTGGACATTTTTAACCCGCCTAATCCTTACGCGGGCAGTAGTACCGCCCATTGTGAATTTCGCGCGACGACCGATTCCCGCGACCGCCACGAACTTGTCGCGCTCACATCGCTGTACGGCTTCCATGCGCTGTGCGGATCAGACCAGGTACTCGATTGCGATGCAAAATCCGGCGTCTATATGCCCATGCCGATCGATGCCGCGCTCCTTCAGATCACCAGTCTCGGCGCCAACTTCAAGTTCAAGGGATTCTGGAATCCTCCCGCTTCGACAAACAACCGCGGGGCACTCAGCGTAACCCGCTACGATCATCACGGCCAGATCGGGCGCGACATTCGCGCTCGCGTCGAATACAAGGGTTTTCTATTTCCACTGGGTCACCCCGCCATTCTCATCAAGCTAACGGAACGGCGTTTCTGCATAAAGAAGAGTGAGCATGGCTTGCCGCAATCGGTCGCGAGTCTCGTGCAACGTTTTTTCATTCACGTGCCACCCTTTACGCGGGCTTTTCCCGCCATTAATCAGCCTAACGAAAATCGATACTGGGGCCACGCATCGATCTCGATCGCCGAGTTCACGACGCCCGATCTCGCCGCGCCGGAACACAGTGATGTATGCAGTCTCGGCCAGAGCGCATTCTGGCCAATGACGCTGTGCGGAGCAGATATTCCCTTTCCGTTCGGAGAGACGAATACGAAGTCGAGTTATAGCGCGCCGCAGGTCTTCATCGACAACAACGTCGCGCATAACGACGAGTTGCTGCTGAAAGTGATCCGGTATTGGCGAAGCCGCACGGTCGACCACTTGAGTGCGCACGTGGACGAATGGCCTGACGGCATAGAAAGGGGATATGCGCAGGTGTTGTCCGGCAGGCTACCGTATGTAGCGGGAATGCACGGCAACAACACCGACATCGAGACAGATCAGATCCTGCTCGATGTTCACACGGCCTTCGACAACGGTTACGACTATGTCGCGGATCCAGAACCGGTGACCACCCCAGCAATGGAAGCACAGAATCAGCCACCGTTCTATCCAGTGCGCCGGCGCAGTCGTGTCGCTCTGACGCAGATTTCGACCATTACCGGTAACACCGGCAAAAGATATCTCATGCAGTACGACTTAATCTACGGAAAGCAAGGATTCGCCGCACCTGCTAATGCCGGCCAGATCTTTGCCAGTTTCGTCGATGTTGCGCCGGCAATGGACTTCGGCGGCAACACATCGCGCTCGGGTGGATTCGCGAGTCCGAGCGCTTCGATCACCTACCTGTCTGCGAAACGCGGGTTGATAGGCGGCCGTCAGAGCGACCTCGAGCCGCTGGTGCCGCCCGCGCGCAAACTTCTGCCGCGCTATGGCAAACGGGACACGGAGGATACGTCTTCGACGCCAGAGCACAACGGCGATTTCGATCCGACGGCATTCTTCAGCACGTTTATCGGCGACGCAAAATTGCTGGGCATCGTTCGCATTGTCGATATTCTGAAAGTGGCGCTCGCCGCCTCGGGCACGAAGATCCCGACCGTCAACCGCGAGAATCTGTTCGATCTGGCCGAGTCCGCTTTACGCCGCATCGTGCCGATCATCGCCGGGCAGCTCGCGTGCGTGGCCGACATGTTCAGTCGCGAGGATCAGATACCAAGCGCGGTCGCGGCGCGGCTTGGTCCCGGTTTAACCAGCATGCAAGCCGATGCTGCGGCGCTGCGGGCTACGCTCGCTGCCACGCCGGTCGACGACGCAAAGATGATCGCCCAGTTGCGCGATTTCGGCTCCGCCGCGAACGCGTTTTCCTCGCAGGCGAACGCGATTGCCAACGAACCGGAACTGCTGATTCCGGACAACCAGCTTGTGGTACTCAAACAGCTTAAGGCCGTGCTCGACGCGCTGCGGCAACTTCAGTTGGACGATCTGGTCTCGGGTTGGCTGCGTCCCATGGCTCAGACGCTGGTTGAAGATGCGCTCGCGCAACAGATCGAGCAGCTGCGCACCGCAGTCGCGAGCAGCCCGGAATTCAATAGCCTGCGCCAGACGCTTCAGGCGCTGGAAATGCGGGTGAACGCCATGGCGGCGTTGGCTCAAAGCAGCGGCGCGCGGACAGCGATTAGTCTTTGGAACGATTATCAACAGTTACTCGCCACTATCGCCGAGTATCGCCGGGAAGTCGCCGCCTTGGTCGATCCGACGCTTCAGACGGCCGCAACGTTAAAGGCCGACGTCGACAAGCTGACCCATATCGTCGAAACGACGCTGTGTGTCATCGGCACGCTTTCCATCCACACCGACGATCTCGGATCGCAGGTCAGCGTCTTTATCGCGACCGTGAGCGAACAGCTGGCGAATCTCGAAAAGGACCTTGCTGAACGTAAGACACTGGATCCCGACCTGCGAGGGAAGGCAGAGCGCGCGCTCGCTCGTGGACGTCAGGCAGCCAATGCGCTTGCAGACGATCTCACCAATGACATCGCACGCCTGCGATTCAAGCGACAACGCTACTCGAAACCCACGGCAAACGAGCAGCCGCCAGGCAATGCCGTAGCGCTGCTCGGCGAGGACGTGATCGTAGATAGAGTCGCTTTGCTCGTGATGCAGATCGACTACGTCACGACGTTACCAAGGCGGATTGTGACGCAGGCAAACAGGCTGATCGAGGTGATTCAAGCAGCACTCGACTATCGGTCAAACTTTACGCTGACTGCTGACGGCAAGCTTTGGGAGGACTGCGCGCAACTCGTCTCCTTGATGGGAAATGCATTCGCGAGCATGAAAGCAACGCTCAACCACAAGTGCGCCGAACTGCAACTGACTTCACTAGCCGCGCACTTGAACGCCTTCGCGAGCCAACTCGATCAGTTTGCCGCTGACGCATCGCTGCAGGCGCCGTTAGCCGGTGTCGCTCAGGCAGCGCGAGACGCCGCAACGCAAGCGATTGCGTTGAATACGGATCTGACTGCGGCGGTCGACGCATCAGGCAAGCCTGTCACCTTCGACCTGCAGGCCTTCTGCGCGGCACCGGCGGCTTATGCCAAAGAATTCATGGCGCGCCACGCCGGCGAATTAACGTCGCTCGACGCGTTTGCGGCGGACTGCGCGAACGTCGCACAGATACTCGCCTGGTGGAACGGCGTCGCCCAGACACTCCCCGCGACCACCGCCGCCTTGATGCAGAAACTGGCCACCACGCTCGACGAGCGCATCCAGAGGCAGGCGCAAACCGCAATCGCGGCAGGATCCGCCGATTTCTGTGCGGCTTTGTCGAAGGTGGCAACGGCACTCGCGCCGTTCGTACCCTTCACGAAAAATGAGGTTTCAGTCTATGTGAGCGCCGAGTTGCTCGCTTCGCTTAAGGACGTCTATGACCAGGTGCAACCGATGCCCTGTCCGCCCGCCGCGCCAACCTGGCCGGCAGCGCTGCTTGCCGCCGTCAACAGCCTGGGCACGCTTCTCGCGCGAGCCGCGTCGTTCCAGGGCGTCGGTCGACTGGTCGACGTCAACAGGATCGTCAGCGACATAATCGCGTCGCTGGGTGTACCGACACGCGTGCGCGTGACCTACGACTGGGAGACCGACGTTCACGCGTTTCCCGAAGGTGATGACGCCGTTTTCGAGCCTCTCGACGAGCGCACGCTCACCATCCATGCAACAGCCGAGGCAGGCGTCCAAGGCGGCCCGCCGACAGCGACGATGAACGCCGAGTTGTCGTCCTTCAAAATCAACCTGTTCGGCAAAGGTTCCGAAAACTTCCTGTCCATTACGCTCGACCGCCTCACACTCGAACTGCCAGCCGGCGGCAAGCTGCAGTGCAAGACCAACGTGCTGCTGGTGGAACCAGGGCCGGCACTGGGGTTTGTACAGAGTCTCGAGACGCTGTTCGGCGGCGACTCCGGCTTCCTGGTCCTGCCCACGTTCAACGGGATCATGGTCGGCTATGAGTATCACGAAGACATCGAGGAACTGGGTGGCTTCGTGATCCAGAACATTGCGTTCTCGATCTACGCGAGCCTGCCGTTCGACAATTCGCCCGTGCGCTTCACGATGAAGCTGGCGGACAAGATCAAGCCTTTCCTGATGTCCGCGGGTATTTACGGCGGCGGCGGCTTCTTCGGCATCCAGACCCGCGTGGACACGCTCGAGGTGCTTGAAGCATCGTTCGAATACGGTCTCGTGACCGGCTTCAAATTCGGCGTACTTACCGGCTCCGGCCGCATCACAGCCGGCGTCTACATCCGGCTCGGCGGCCGCAGCCCTGCGATCGAAGGGTTCTTCTGCGCGGTCGGCGAGGTCAGCATCGCCGACCTGATCACAATGGGCGCTTCATTACGGGTTTCGCTGGACTACTCGCTCGCTGACAATACGATGTCCGGTACGGCGGACTACGAATTCCATTTCTCGATCGGCTTCGTCCAGTTCAGCTACCACGTCACCGTCGAGTACCTCCGGAACGGCGATAAAGGAAAGACCAGGCAGCAGCAGAACGGTCAGTCAGCCGACGCATCGACACCGCTTGCCATCGCCGCAGCCGACACACCAGCGCTTGAATATGACGCCACCCCGGCAATGGGGTCGCAGGAACATGCCCTCTGCGCGGAGGCGTGGCGGCAACTGTGGGCCTCGACGCTAGCCCCCGACAATCGAACGACGATCGCGCAGTCGAGCTGCGCGCCACGTCCCGCCTCTCTCGCGTAGGACTTCGACAATGAACGATTCGACGGACGGCGCTGTGCCCCGCGTGCGGGCAGACTGGTATATCGTGCCGTGGGGCTTGCTGCCCGGCCATGCAAATACGCTTCGATACAGCATTCGGGTTGTGCCCCAACTCTGCGAGAGCGACGAGAGGGACTGCTTCAGCATCGACGCGCTGCGCAACTGGCCCGCACACATCGCGCAAACCGAGCACCTGCAGTTGCAAGTCGTGCCGCCGACCTACGCGTCGGCTTCTTCACGCGCAAACCTGTCGAAGCAGTATCTCGCGCACCTTTGCAAGCTTGACCTGACCTTGGAGCAGGCCTCGCAGTTATGGCACGCGGCAATCGGCGAGCTTGTCGACGATCTCGCTAAAGCGCTGCACAGCGGCACGACAACTTATCGCAGCGTACCGCTGAGCGCACCGGTACCCAAGCAAAAGCACGACAGTTCGGCTGTGGAGCGATTTACCCAATTGCGCATTGGCGATCTATGCGCGGGCAGTCTGCACCTCGCTGCGCAAGACAGGTCGGGTTCGCCTGCATCGACGTTGCACGGCCGGGTCCAGGCCGCGGCACCTTCGGCCGACACGTTCGGCTTCCTGCGCGCCAGTGCCGCGATCTACGCGGCACCGAACAAGCCACAGCGCTCGTACCAGGATATCAGACAGAGCGTCACGAGCCGCGCCAAAGTAAAGTTGGATAGTTGGGCCATGACGGTGCTGGATTGGCACGCGCAAGCGCCGTCGGATTCATCAAGGTCGAAAGCCGGTGGGAGCGCCGGGGCTGCAAGCGAGCGCACCTATCTGCCCTACTCGTTCGCGTATCTGAACTACTTGCTGACGGTTTCCGATCCGAACGCGCGGGATTTCGACGCTCGGTCAGGCGATGAAGTCCCACTCGACGATTTCGGCATGCAGCTAGGCAAACGCCGCCTCGCCTATGCAAGCACAGGCCCCGTGAAGTTAGAACCCGACCAGTGCGCATCTTCGGCGGACGACACTACGCCTCAGCAGAAGACCGACATCCTGATCAAGGAGATCCAGGGGCGGATTTCGTCCATGATCGTGCACCCATGGCTGGCCAAAATACTCGGCCTGACCGTAGACATGGCGTTGTCGCTGAACGATGACATCCGTCACCTCAAGAGCATCGGAGTCGAGTCTTTCAAAAAGTTCGGCGAAGTGCCGCAACCGGTCGCGCAGTTATTGCGGACCCGGCTAATCGATGGGTTCGCGCAATCGAGTGCTCCCGGCGCCAGCGTCAAGTACAAGAATGGCGTGCTCAACGTCTCGTCCAGGGACAACGCATTCCTCCTGACGCAAATGGACGTAGACCGCACGCCAGAACGCTACGTGCAAACCGCGGTCGCATTCGAGACGCAACTCCAGTCGGGACAGGTGGCGAGCAAGATTGCCGTCGCCATGCAGCCGCAGGAAACGGTCGGACTTTCGCTGATCGAATGCGGCGCGGAGCGCAAACTCCACGCGCTCACGCGGCGTGCCGACGTTGACCGCTCATCGCTCCAAGATGTCTATCTCGAACAGTTGCTGGTCGGATACCGACCCGACCTGAAGACGCTGACGCCCGCCGATAACGACGACTCGCACAGTCAGCCCTGGCACGCCTTAACGGCCCGACGTATCAAGCGTGTCCGACTGGGTAAGCTCGGACTCGACATCACATCATGGTTCGGCAAAGTAGGACGCTGCGAAGCATTTCTGCCGGAGCGAACTCGTACTGCCACGTCGAATGGACAAGACGAGACGCAGGCTTTCATCGAGGGTGAAATGTTCCGGTGGTCAACGTGGGGGCTTGGCGCCGGCCCCACGGCACCGACCGCACACGCAGCACCGAAGGACTGCAGTCTCGCGGTCAAACAGGCAAACGCCTATGACGGCGGTAGCCACTTGAGCATCGAATACGAGGCCGTTGACGCTCCGCCGCAGCGCTTCGGCCATCTTTATCGCGTGGGAGTCCGGCTCGCGATGATCGACGGCAACAGCATCGAGGTCGGCGAAGCCGCGTCGGTCTACGAAGGCCGCGGCAGAGACGAAACGTGGACAATTGGCGACGACACCTATCCCGAGGCGTCCGACAAGGGCATCCTCCCGATCTTCAGAGGCGCAATGTTCCGGCGCTTCGAGCCGATTGCACCACCGACGGTGCTGATGACCGAACTCCCCGTTCGCGATCGATTCGTTAAAGACGCCGCCACGCACGTTGTGGTCGCGAGCGGTGAGTCCGACCGGCATTCGCGCAAGCGCGCCTGGCGCGCGCTCGTGCCGCCTCGCAGTACAAGCCTGGATCTTTGCGCACGTCACGGCATGTTCGATGCGTTCAGGGATGGAGATAGCTGGCCGCCGTCCGCGTTTGCCGACGTAGTGCTCACTCCGCAGGGCGACTTTCCTGTCGAGCGTTACGCCTATACCGGCCTGCCGTCGCACAACACGAAGACGCAGGAACTCTATTTCCGCCGGCAGAGCACTCCCCCGCCGAAACCGCGCACGCAGTACTACCCTGACCCCTGGGCACGTTGCGCAATCCTGGGCTTTTATCGAGTCGGCGACGACCGTATGATGTGCGTCGAACAGTTCGACTACTATGCGGGCGGACGCACATGGCCCAATTGCCGCGAAATGCGTCTTTGCGTGGAGGTTGCATCCACCGTCAAGGATCCTGCGCAAGGCTTCGAAGTACGGATGGGTGACGATGTCGTGACGGTACTACTGCAACCCGGAGTGCAAGTGACGCTCAGGGTGTGGCATGAGATGGACGTCCCCATGCTGCAGCAGTCGGCCGTGGTCGAGCAGATCGCACAGCTTGCTCTTTGCACCACAAAAACCGGAGAAAATTTGCGTAGTATGATTGACGTCCGGTCTCTTCATCACCACGACATTGTCGAGATTCGCAGCAAGCTCATCGATACGCTATCGCGTTGGGAACAGACTCGCGATTGGTCATCGGGTCTTCCCTGCCCGTTCCACACCAAAGCCGCGATGCTGAATCTGACTTCGTTCTGGATGCTCAATCCATTTGTCGAAATCGATCTGCTGCACGCCGTCGACAGACCTACACGCAAGCCATATCTCGTACAGAGTTGCTCTAAAGACGCAACTCGACCGCACGCGCAGCCGAACGATTTTTGCGCAGCGGCAACCGAAAAACCCTTCCAGATCTATCGCGAGGCTGGGCAAACGAAAGCCGTTTTTCAGGGGCATCTGTACGTCGATCGTGCATCGACGATTCGTGTAGATGCCACGGCGCAATGGACAGACAATCCGCCGATGGCATCGCGGGTGAACAATAGCGGCGCATACGTCGCCACGCCGAATCTAACCAATGCTCATCTGTTCGCATTGAAGGATGTCGCCACGGTCGCGATCGACGACCACGGTTCGCCACCGTCCGGGCCGATCGCGGCGACACTGCCTGCGCTCGAAGATTTCCAGTTACTCGAGGCAAAAATCTCCATACGCAAGGACGATCAGGCCGAGAGCATGCCCGCGGTCGAGGAATACGACTTCATGGACACGCGCGCGCGGGTGATCGACGTTCAGTTGTCGGGTGCCTCGCGCTACGCTGACGAGTTCGCCAATCTGACGCCCGCGCAGGCGCAACGCTTATCCGCTCTTGACCGGGTGATCGTCTACAGCACGAAGCGTCCCGACCCGCCCGAAGTCGAATACGTTGTGCCTGTATTCAACTGGAGCGACGCACCGCCCCCGCTCAACTCACCGATGCCGGATCACATAGGGCGCACCCGCGATGCCGGGTGGTTCCGGATTTGGCTGGGATCTTCATGGTATTCATCGGGCAATGGGGAACTGCTTGCGCTACTGTGCTGGCCAGGCAGATTGAAGGAGACCAAGCAGAGCATCTTGCAGAACTGGATTCGACAGGACACCGGCGAGGCCTTCACTGAACCCGATCCCGCTATCGAACGTTACATAACCCGTTGGGGCGTGGACGCGCTGATCGGCGAACAGATCGAGTTCTATAACCTTCCGATCGATGCGCTTTGCAACCGGCTGAAAGTACTCGATGACTTGAAGCAGACAGGTGATTCATCGGACGTTCTGGACGTCGACATCGATCACCTGCAGGGCCAGGATCTGGAGCCGACCATTGATCTGTCGAAACTGCCCGAATTTGCCAAGGCGACGTTCAAGCCGCTCGGCAAGGATCACCCGCCAGCCTCGCAGGTAATGCTCGCGCTTTATCGCCCCGAACTTGATGCCGCCACCGGCAAGATGTTCGTTGATATTCAACTCGACCCGAGAAAAGCCTATCAACCGTTCGTGCGGCTTGGGCTTGCTCGCTATCAGACGTACGGGCTGAATGACGGAAAGATGGATTGCAGGTTATCCACGATCGTGTCGACCGAATTCGTTCAATTGCTACCCGAGCGAACGGCGAGTTTGTCGGTCCACCGTACGGATAGTGGCGATATTGAAAGCGTCCAGGTTGTACTGTCCGGCACTGCATTGCCAAACACGTCCCCTCTTGCGTGCAGGTCCCGTTTCATCGCGACCGCCGAGCAGCGTCGCTTGAGTTT
Organism: Paraburkholderia sp. BGA-UO-ETr-F12; assembly: GCF_059567945.1. Lineage (NCBI taxonomy): Bacteria > Pseudomonadati > Pseudomonadota > Betaproteobacteria > Burkholderiales > Burkholderiaceae > Paraburkholderia > Paraburkholderia sp. BGA-UO-ETr-F12. The sequence goes on from NZ_JCAQOZ010000045.1 coordinate 14,904, forward strand.
CGTCCCGCCGAATGAGAGGGACGAAATTAACGGCGCCTGGTTACCCGTCAATGTCGCCCCTGAATCGGTGGAGTTGACCTGTGGGGTGGCGAATCAGGTCTGGCACACGACGCTCCCACTGCGAACGCGCGTCGCTCATGAGTATTCGATCAGAATTGAGGAATACGAAATGCTTCCGACCGATAAGGCTGAAGACTCGGGCCGTCTCGTGTATTTCGATCGTTTGATAATCCGCGACCTGTAGCTCCAAGATAGGCTGCGCGGGTGGGCGGCATCGGGGTCGTCTTGACACGTAGACGAACTG